>NZ_JBHJUK010000073.1:0-42538 GCF_042266225.1 Kitasatospora sp. NPDC056181 | reverse complement strand
CTCCATGTGCCGGGTGCGCAGCGCCAGGATCTCCTGGTAGGCGGGCGAGTCGTACCAGGCGCGCACCGCCTCGCGGTCGGGGAACTCGATCACGATCAGGTCCGGCCCCCAGGACCCCTCCACCGCCTCGACCTCGCCCCCGTGGACCAGGAAGCGGCCGCCGAAGGGCTCCAGGGTGGCGTCGACGCGCTCCAGGTACTCGACGATGTCCGGGCCGAACTCGACCGAGTGGACGTGCGCCAGCGCGTAGGCGGTCATGTGCTTCTCCCCCTTGTCGTCCGGGGCTCGCGCCCCGGAACCCGACTGCTCGCGGGACCCCGGCGCTCGGGACCGGAGGGTCCCGGGAGCCTGGTGTCCCGGTGGCCGGACCGTTCCGGCCTGGCTCCGACCGTACGACACCACCGGCGCACCGGAATCAGTCGGGGATAGGTACTCCGCGACCGCCCGCGACCGCCCGCATCCGCCCACCCCTGGCGCCCCGACTAAGCGCTTGCTTAGAATCGCCCTCGTCCGACGTCCAGACAGGGGAGCCGTCATGTTGTCCGCAGAGAACCGTCAGATCCGCCTCGCCCGGCGACCGGTGGGCGAGATCGGGCCCGAGGACTGGGAGCACGTCACCGTGGCCGCCGCGGCGCCCGGCGAGGGCGAGTTCGCCGGCCGCACCCGCTTCATCTCGCTGGACCCGGCCATGCG
Organism: Kitasatospora sp. NPDC056181; assembly: GCF_042266225.1. NCBI lineage: Bacteria > Bacillati > Actinomycetota > Actinomycetes > Kitasatosporales > Streptomycetaceae > Kitasatospora > Kitasatospora sp. NPDC056181. The sequence goes on along the minus strand of NZ_JBHJUK010000073.1, from coordinate 41,845 downwards.
CGGCTGGCTCGACGACCGGCGCTCCTACCTGCCGCCCGTCGGCCTCGGCGAGGTGATGCGGGCCGGCTCGGTGGTCGAGGTGACCGAGTCCAACCACCCGGGCTTCCGGATCGGCGACCTGGTCGTCGGCACCTTCGGCGTCCAGGAGCACGTGGTCTCCGACGGCAAGGGCACGCTGAAGGTCGACCCGTCCGCCGCCGCACCGTCGACCTTCCTCGGCGCGCTGGGCATGCCCGGCATGACGGCCTACTTCGGGCTGCTGGACGTCGGGGCGCTCAAGGAGGGCGAGACGGTGGTGGTCTCCGGTGCCGCGGGCGCCGTGGGCACGATGGCCGGCCAGATCGCCAAGGCGAAGGGCTGCCGGGTCGTCGGCATCGCCGGCGGGGCCGAGAAGTGCGCGCTGCTGACCGACGAACTGGGCTTCGACGCCGCGATCGACTACCGCACCGAGGACGTCAGGAAGGCACTGCGCACCCACGCCCCGGACGGTGTCGACGTCTACTTCGACAACGTCGGCGGCGAGGTCCTGGAGGCGGCGCTGGCCAACCTGGCGATGCACGCCCGCGTGGTGATCTGCGGTGCCATCAGCCAGTACAACGCCACCGAGGGCGTGCAGGGACCGGCCAACTACCTGTCGCTGCTGGTCTGCCGGGCTCGGATGGAGGGTTTCGTGGTCTTCGACTACGCGCCGCGCTTCACCGAGGCGGCCCGGGAGATCGGCGGCTGGATCGGCTCGGGGAGGATCAAGGTCCTGGAGCACGTGGTCAAGGGCACCGTGGACGACTTCCCGCAGACCCTCCAGATGCTCTTCCGCGGCGAGAACACCGGCAAGCTCGTCCTCGAACTGGTCTGACCGCTTCCTCCCGCGCCGGCCCGCCCTGCCCACCCGGCCCACCCTGTTTGCACGGCCCGCCCGGCCCGCACGGCGACCGGCCCCTCCCCAGCCCCGGGCGGGGCCGCCCCGGGCGGTGCGCGGGCACGACCTCAGACGGTGAGCGGGCCGTCCGAGGGTGCGATCGGCGCGGGGAGGTCGGTAGCGCCGCGCAGGTAGCCGTCGACGGCGGCCGCCACCGCCCGGCCCTCGGCGATCGCCCAGACGATCAGCGACTGGCCGCGCCCCGCGTCGCCCGCGACGAACACGCCGTCCGCCCGGGCGGCGAAGCCCTCGTCGCGGACGAGCCGGCCCTGCCGGTCGGCGGCCAGGCCGAGCTGGCGGGCGAGGCCGCTCCGGCGCCCGGGCCCGTTGAAGCCGAGGGCCAGCAGCGCCAGTTCGGCCGGGACGGTCCGCTCCGTCCCGGGCCGGGGGCTGCGGTCGCCCGGCCGCGCCTCGGCGAACCGGACCGCCGCCAGCCGCCCGTCCGCACCGGCCTCGAACCCGACCGTCACTGCCGCGAACACCCGCGGCTCGGCGGCCGAACCGCCGGCCTCCTCGTGCGAGGTGGTCACCCGGTACACCTTCGGGTGGACGGGCCAGGGCTGGCCGGGTGCGCGGCGGTCGGGCGGCCGCGGGTTGATGTCGAACTGGGTGACGGCGGTGGCACGTTGGCGCAGCGCCGTGCCCAGGCAGTCGGCGGCGGTGTCGCCACCGCCGACGATCACCACACTGCGGCCCTCGGCGCTCACCGGGGAGGCCGGGCAGTCGCCCTCGTCCACCCGGTTGGCCAGGGTCAGGTAGGTGATCGCCTGGTACACCCCGGGCAGCCGGCGGCCGGCCACCGGGAGGTCGCGGCAGGCCGTGGCGCCGATCGCGACGACCATCGCGTCGTGCCGGGCCCGCAGGTCGTCCGCGGACACGTCGCGGCCGACCGCGACCCGGGTGCGGAACCGGGTGCCCTCCGCCGCCATCTGGCCGATCCGCCGGTCCAGGCGGTGCTTCTCCAGCCGGAACGGCGGGATGCCGTACCGCAGCAGCCCGCCGATCCGGTCGGCCCGCTCGTACACCGTGGTGGTGTGGCCGGCCCGGGTCAGCTGCTGGGCCGCGGCCAGGCCGGCCGGGCCCGAACCGACCACGGCCACCCGCAGACCGGTCATCCGCTCCGGCGGCTGCGGCCGGTCGTACCCGTCCTCCCAGGCCCGGTCCGCGATCGCCAGCTCCACGTTCTTGATCGTCACGGCCTCGCCGTCGATCGCCAGCACGCAGGCGCTCTCGCAGGGGGCCGGGCAGAGCCGGCCGGTGAACTCGGGGAAGTTGTTGGTGGCCAGCAGGCGCGAGGCGGCCGCGCCCCAGTCCCGGTGGGCGACCAGCGTGTTCCAGTCGGGGATGACGTTGCCCAACGGGCAGGCGTGGTGGCAGAACGGCAGGCCGCAGTCCATGCAGCGGCCCGCCTGTGTGCTGACGACCGGCAGCAGCGCGCCCTCGCGGTAGACCTCGTTCCAGTCCCCCAGCCGCTCCTGCGGGGCCCGGCGCTCGCGCGGCCGCCGGGGCGTGGTGAAAAAGGCCATGCGGTCGGCCATGGAATCAGCCATCGCGGTCTCCGGCAGGGCGTGCCAACGCGGGTGGCGACGCCGCCGTACCGGGCCGGACGGGCGCGCCCCCGGTCGGCGCATCACCGTGTGGCCACCGTACGCCTGCCGACCGCCCGGCGGGAGGGGGGAACGCTCACCGGGCCCACGGGAGAGGCGGCGGGAGCCCACGGAAGCGGCCGCGGAAGCCGACGGGAGGGGATGCGGGGAAGCGGGCGGGGAGGGCCCCTGCCGGGCCGGTGACCGGGGGCCGCCGACCCGGAGGACCCGGAGCACCACCCGGGCGGGTCAGTCGCGCAGGAAGGCCTCCAAGGCGGTGGCGAAGGCCACCGGCACCTCGTGCATCGGATAGTGGCCGGAGTTGGTGAGGACCTCCAGCTCCGCCTGCGGGTGGTGCGCCAGCCAGGTGCCGCGCATCACCTCGGCCGACAGCGCCGGGTCGTGCTCGCCGACGAAGACCTTGACCGGCAGGGTGCTGCCGGCCACCTTCGCCGCGAAGTCCTGGGTGGTCCAGTCCCGCAGGTAGGCGGCCATGGCCTCCGGGCGGGAGCCGGCCACCGAGCGGGCCGTCATCGCGTCCAGCCAGCGGCCGCAGGCACGGTTCCCGGTGACCAGGTCGAGGATGGCCCGGCGGTTGGCGGCGTGCTCGGGCGCCCCGTGGAAGAGGTCGTACATGCCGCCCTCCAGCGGGAAGGCGCTCGCCGGGACGGGCGTCACCCCGACCAGCTTCCGGACCCGCTGCGGAGCCTCGGCGAGGACGCGCTGCGCCGCCTTGCCGCCCATCGAGTGCCCGACCACGGAGAACTCGCCCCAGCCGAGCTGGTCGGCCAGGGCGAGCGCGTCCGAGGCGATCTCGGCGAGGGTGAACTCACCCTCCACGTCCCGTCGTTCACCGTATCCGCGGTAGTCGAGGAAGGCGTAGCCGAAGGCGTCCCGGTCCAGGTGGTCGAGGAACTGGCCCCACCCGGCGCCGGTTCCGAACCAGTCGTGCAGAACGAGCACCTTCCGTCCGCCGGCCCCGATGGTGCGGTGACTGATCGTCATCCACGGCTCCCTTCTGGCGATGTGACGGCGGTTACCTTCCCATCCGTCCGCGGACTACTCCCGCGCCCGTCGCCCGCGGTGGGGCCAGAACGCCAGACCGACGCCGCAGGCCGCCGCCACCAGCCCCAGCACGGCCACCGGACGGGACCACTCCCCCGCCCCGGTCGGCGCGAAGGCCACCGGCAGGACCAGCAGGGACGCGACGACCGCGGCCACCCCGTGCGCCGGCCCGGTCGTACGCCGGTGCGAGCCGAAGGCGTCGACCAGCAGCAGGTAGCCGGTCAGCAGCACGGCCACCGCCGCGGCCTGCCAGAACGGCGGCTCGCCCAGCGCGGCGAGCGCCACCGCCCCGGCGGGCAGCACCGTGGCGCGGCCCGCCGCCAGCCGGGCCGGCCAGCCGACCGGACGGTGCCGCGGGTCCACCGGCGGCACGGCGCCCGCGGCGGCGAGGGCGCCGGCGATCACCGCGGCGGCCGGACCGAACCGGTCCACCGCGCCGCCCGGATCGTCCACCGGCCCGGCGGCGGCGAGCGCCAGCGCGGCTCCCGTGGCGCGCAGCGCGGCGCGCTCCGCCCAGGGCGGCAGTGTCACGTTCATCGGACTCCTCCCCCGATCCGGCGGCGCAGCAGGGGCGCGAGCGCGAGGTCGAGCGCCTCCCCTGGGGTGTAGCGGGCCACCGGGACGCCCTTGGCCCGCAGGGCCGAGCGCATCGCCTCGCGCTCGGCGTGCCAGAGCCGCAGGGCGAGGGCGTCGATCTCGTCGCCGGGCTCCACCGCCGGCTCGCCGGCCGGGATCTCCACCACGACGAGCGGATTGCCGCGGTCGCGGACCTGCCCGAGCACCTCCAGGATCCGCTGGTCGGCGAGCGAGGTGAACGCGTACACCAGCGCGTGGCCGGGCAGGGCGGGCAGCGGGAGCCGCGGGAGGTCGGTGCCGCGGTGGCGGCGGTCCTGGCGGACCTCCAGCACGCTCTCCACCATCCGGTAGAACTGCCGGTCCCCGGTGCCCGCGGCGAGCCAGCGCAGCTTCCCGCCGACGGCGATCATGCCGACCCGGTCGTGCCGGCGCAGGTAGGCGCGGGTCAGCCCGCCGGCCGCGCGCAGCGTCTCGTCCAGACTGGACAGGCCCGTGGCGGCGTCCCGGAAGTCCGCCAGGGTGTCCAGCAGGACGACCGCGTCGGCGGCCCGCTCGGCGGCGAACTGGTTGATCTGGACGGCGTCGCGGCGGGTGGTCGACGGCCAGTGGATGCGCCGCTGGCGCTCGCCCGGCACGTGCGGGCGCACGCCGACCACCTCGACGCCGGTGCCCTCCTGGACGGTGGTGTGCTCGCCGAGCCGCTCGGGCAGCCGGACCGGGATCGGGGTGAGCCGGGCGGCGCTCGGCACCGGGAAGACGTCCACCTCGCCGAGTTCGGTGCGCACCGTCCGGCGGGTCAGGCCCCCGGCGTCGTAGACGTCGAGGTCGACGGCGCCCAGGGTCCAGCGGCCCCAGCTCCGGGCGCGCAGGACGAGGTCCACCTCGGCCGCGCCGACGGTGAGCGCCTCCAGGGAAACTCCGGGACCGAGGGCGATGGTGGGGTCGAGCGGGCCGATCCGCCCGTCGTGCCGCACGGTGATCCGCACGACGACCGGCTCGCCCTCGAAGCAGCGGCGCGGTTCGGCGGTGCTCTCGGCGGCCAGCCGGGTCGGCCTGCCGTGACCCGGGGCCGCCAGTGCCAACAGGACGGCGGGGCCGGCCGCCAGGGCGAGCAGCCAGGCGTGGCCGGTGGCAAGGGCGGCGACGGTCGCGACGGCGGCCACGGTGAGCAGGCGCAGGGTCTGCTCACCGGCCCGCCAGTGCGGCGAGGGCGGGGAGCTCGGCAGGCCGGCCACGGTGGCCCGGGCGCTGCGGGCCAGCAGCCGGGCGGTGACCCGGTCGGCGACCTGGCCGTCCCTCCGGGCACGGGACCGCTCGGTGGCGGGCCGCTCTCCTGCGGGCGGCTCGATGGCGGGCGGCTCGGTGGAGGGCCGCTCGGTGGAGGGCCGCTCCGTGAAGGGCTTGGCGGCGGGCGTGGAGGGCCGGCCTCCGCTGCCCGCGGGCGCCACGGCCAGCCGCCGCACCGGCCGGCGGCCGGCGGCGGCGCTCTGCGCGGCGAGCCGGCGGGCCCGCTGCCCGTCCGGTGACGCGGGATTCACCGGGCGCCGCCCGGCGAGCGGTCCGCGCCCGTCTCCGCCGCCCGCGGCAGCGTCTGCGGCGCCGGGACGGTGGCGACCAGCCGCGCCAGCACGTCGTCCGCCTCGATCTGGCGCACCCACAACTCCGGCTTCAAGGTGATGCGGTGGGCCAGCGCCGGCACGGCGAGTGCCTTCACGTCCTCCGGCGTCAGGTAGTCGCGGCCCTCCACCATCGCCCGGGCCCGGGCGAGTTGGATCAGCGCGAGCCCGCCGCGGGGCGAGGCACCGACCTGGATCTGCTGGTCACGGCGGGTCGCATCGACCAGCGCGACCACGTACTCGACCAGGTCGTCGTCCACCTCGACCCGCTCCACGGCCGCCCGCATGGCGAGGAGTTCGGCCGGGCTGCTGACCGGCTCCAGGACGGGCTCGGGCACCGACCGGTCCAGCCGGGCCCGGAGCATCGCCGCCTCCAGCCCGGTGGACAGGTAGCCCATCCGCACCCGGAGGAGGAAGCGGTCGAGCTGCGCCTCCGGCAGGGAGTAGGTGCCCTCGTACTCGATCGGGTTGGCGGTGGCGATCACCGCGAACGGCTGCGGGAGCCGGCGGGTGGCACCGTCCACGGAGACCTGCCCCTCGGCCATCGCCTCCAGCAGCGCCGCCTGGGTCTTCGGCGGTGTCCGGTTGATCTCGTCGGCCAGCAGGAGCTGGGTGAAGAGCGGGCCGGGCCTGAAGACCATCTCCCCGCTGCCCCGGTCGTAGAACGGCGCGCCGGTGACGTCCGAGGGCAGCAGGTCGGGGGTGAACTGGATCCGGCGGAAGTCCAGGCCGAGGGTGGTCGCGAAGGAGCGCGCCAACAGGGTCTTGCCGAGCCCGGGCAGGTCCTCGATCAGCACGTGGCCGCCGGCCAGCACGCCGAGCATCACCAGGCGGAGGGCCTCGGGCTTGCCCACCACGGCCCGTTCGATCTCCTCGACCACCGCGCGGGCGCGCTTGCCGGCCTCCTGCGGCGTCAGCGCGGGGACCGGGACGGCGGCGTCGGTCTCGGCGGCCGGGGCGGCGGGGGCCTGGGGAACGGCGGTCATGGCTCTCCTGAAGGGGCTGGCTGAGGTGTCGGTGCCGTGGGGCGGTGCTGCGGGTCGGGCGGTGCTGCGGGTCGGGCGGGGAGGTGGTCCGGGGAGGGTGCTCCGGAACGGTGGCAGGGGGACGGTGCGTACGGCCGGTGGTTCTCCTCGGCTACAGGGATTCGAGCCGGTCGACGAGGGCCAGCAGGACCGGAGCCGGAACGGGCTCGGGCGACGCCGCGGCCTCCGGGTCGATCCAGGGCCAGAGCCGGGGGCCGACCAGCTCGGCGGCCCGGTCGCGGTCGGCGGTCAGCGAGACGCCGTGCGCGTCCGACAGCCGTGCCGCGAACAGCCGTTGGAGCCGGCCGCGCAACGGCTGGCTGTCGCCCTGCGGGTCGAGCCCGTGCCGGACGGTCCAGCGCCAGTCGCCGAGCCCGGGCTCGTGCGCCTCCATCAACCGTGCGCGCTGCCGCAGGCCCTCCGTCCCGACCCCGGCGCCGGCGACGTACCGGCCGGCGACCAGGGCGACGCCGGCCAGCAGGACCGCCCCGGCGCCGGCCGCGGGCGCACCGCCGACCAGCGCGAAGAGGATCTCCGCCAGGACGGCCACCGTGATCAGCTCGATCAGACTGTGCTTGACCGAGCCAGGCTCGGCCACCGCGTCCCGTTCCGCACCCGGGCCGGCCTCGTCCCGCCCCCGCCTGTTCCGGCCGGTGTTCATCCGCGTCCTCCTGCCGGGCCAGTGGTGCCTGTGGCTGTTCCCGCGGCCGTACCTGCGCCCGTGCCCGCGGCTGTTCCCGCGGCCGGGACGGGCTCGGACGGCGCCTGTGCCCGGGCCGCGAGGTGGGCCGCGATCGCGTCCAACGCGTCCTGTGCCCGGCGCACGTGGCCGTCGCCCATCGGGTGGGTCGAGTAACGCGCCTCCCGGAACAGCCCGGTGAGCGCCTCCGCGGAACCGCGGTCCACGTGGTCGTCGGCCACCGCGCGCTCCAGCAGTTCGGTCGGGCTGTCGCAGGCCCGCCGGGCCGTGCCGGAGGCCGCCAACGAGCCCTCCATCGCGGCGTAGCAGGCGATCACCGCCGCCCGCGCGTCATCGCCGGAAAGCGCCCGGCGACCGGTGGCCACGGCGGCCGCGAGTACCTCCTCGGGCCGCGCGGGGGCGGCGGGCAGCGGCGCGGGCAGCCGGTTGCGGGAGATGCGCAGGCGCCGCCAGACCTGGACGAGGAGGATCACGAAGGCGACCGCCACCGCGATGACCAACCCACCGATCACCACCGCGACGAGGGCCTTGAGCAGGCCCCCGGAGCTCGGGTCCGTCGGCACCGGCGGCGGCGTTGGCGGGCGCGAGGAGCTCGGCAGTGCCTCCAGGGGCAACTTCGCCGTCTCGGCCGGCCTGTGGAGCCCTTGGCGGAAGGCGAACAGCAGCAACGGCACCGCGACGGCGGCCCCGGGCAGGAGCACCATGGCAGCCTCCCGCAGTCGCTCGGCCCACGGCGTCGGTCCGGCCAGATGCCGGACCTCCTCGCGGAACCTCACCGCGAACCGGCCGACGAGCACCGCCCAGCCCACGGCCAGCAGCACCACCATCCCGACGGGCCCGACCAACCCGGTCGTGGCCGTGCCGAGCAGCCCGCCGTCCGGGCGCAACGTCGCTGCGGCAGCCAACAGCCCGGCTCCCACCAGGAGGACGACCATGGTCCGCCCACCCGGCCCTCGTCCGGCCCGCCCGGCCCCGCCCGACGGCTCCTCGCCGCCCATGCGGCCACCCCCCGGTCCCTCCGCCGCGTGAATGATCACGCGCGAGGGTGCAGCGTCGCACACCAACTGTCACAGTGTCATCCCCCCGAAAGGGGGGAGACGAGGTGGGCGGGCGGAGTCGGCGGCGGGACGCCCGTGGCCGGCTCACCGGGCCGCCGGGGGTGGGGTGGGGCCGCGCGGGCAGGGCGGGGTCGGGTGGTCAGCCTCGCGGGAGCACCAGGGACTGGACCGCGGGGAGCTTGCGCCAGTCGCTGGAGACGATGCTCGCGTGGGCCCGGGCGAGCTGTTCGGCGCGGGCGCGGGCCTGCTCGGCCGTCGGGTCGGTGGCGCTGATCGCGGGGGCGACGTTGTGGGCGTCGGTCATCGTCAGCAGGTAGTGCCGGCTGTCGTACCAGGACGTGTCGATCCCGCCGGTGTACGCGGCGGCGTCGCCGTCGAAGACGACGAACCAGGGGCGGATGGCCGTCTCCGCGTACTGGGTGCGCGGGTCGCCGGCCGCGGCGCCGAGGACGGCCGGGAAGACCTGGGCGTCACCGATCCGGCCGGCCGCGGCGAGGTCGCGCAGGTGGCGGCCGTACTCGACGTCGGTGTGCAGGGTGTCGAACGGGTTGCCCAGCTCGAAGGTGCCGGGGATGACGTACACCAGCACCCGCCCGGCGAGCGCCGCGCGGGTCGGCCAGTTGCCCGCGCGGGCGGCCTCGTCGGCGGTCGCGTACGAGCCCCCGCCGGGCTTGGCGAGCAGGTCGGCGGGGCGGAAGGCGGCGGGGCCGAGGTGTGCGGCGATCAGCGAGTCGAGCTGGGCGGGGCCCATGCCGCGGTTGCCGGCGAAGCCGCCCTTCAGCTCCAGCTTGACCACCAGCGGGCCGGCCCCGGGGTGGGCCCCGAGCCAGATCCGGACGTCGTCGAGGCAGGTCTCCAGGTTCTTGTTGGTGCCGCCGGTGTAGAGCTGCGCGGGGGTGCCGGCGGCGGCACAGTTGTTGGCGTTGCCCAGCGGGTTGGAGTGGCTGACCTTCCACTCCTTGGTGACGGTGTCCGTCCAGGCGTCCAGCTCGATCATGCCGGTGCCGGTGTCCAGGCCCTGGGCGAGGCGGCCGAACGCGGCCGGGTCGTAGGTGTTGTGGATGCCGACCGTGGTGGCCGAGCCGAACGGGAGGTCGCCGGGCCCGCTCGCGTCGGCCACCGGGGCCGGCAGGAGGGCGGTGGCGGCTGCGGCGAGCAGACCGGTGGCGATGATGCCGGCGAGGGCGCGGCGTACGGTCACGGTGGCTTGTCCCCTTGTCAGAACGCGTGTGGCTGCGTGTCAGAACGCGTGCGGTTGTCCCGGAACGCGTGCGGCGGTCGTCCTCGGACGATGCCCGGCCCGGGCGACCCTCACATGAAGCGGGCACAACAACTCCGTAACGCCGACGGGACAACTACGACCGCCGGACGACCGGCCCGCCGCGGGCCGGAGCCCCCGCCGGTGCGGGCGCGCCCTCGACAACCTGCCGGCCGGACCGCTCCTGACCGACCCGCAGCAGTGGACGGGGGCGACGGATGCGACCTCCGTGTGGTAGACCCTTGCGCTGACACCGGGGCCACCGGTGCGGGCCCCCGGACCGCCGACACGGCGCGGCGGGCCATGACCTGACATCGGGGGATGCCATGACACTTCGCCGTACGCTGACCAGATCCCTGGCCGCCGCCACCGTCGCGGTGCTCGCCGCGGCCTGTGGCAGCACAGCAGGCCCGTCGGCCGCCACCACCGGCGACGCCGCCGGCAGCGGCACCACCGCCGCCGGATCCACCTCCGGCGGCGCCACCGTCCCCGGCCCGGGCCGGAGCGAGAGCGCCCCGCCCCCTCCGCCGACGGCGCCCGGCCGGACCGTTCCGACCGCGCGGGGGCAGGTGCTCCACGGGGTCACCGTCGACACCGGTTTCACCGCCCAGGTGGTCAGCGCCAACACCAGCGCCGCGCTGCCGGGCATCGCCGCCCCCACCGGAAGGACCACGCTGCTGGTCCGACTCAAGGTCGCCTCGGACCCGGCCGACCGGACGGTCAACGCCCCGAACCACCAGGCCCTCGTCGTCAAGTTCCCGGGCTGCGACCCGCTCCGGGACTGCTTCACCGCCGACGACGGGGCTCGGGCCGTCCCCGAGGGCGACGTCCGGGAGGGCGTCCACATGAACAGCGTGCCCGACTGGTTCGGCAAACTGGACGCCAACACGGCCTACTACAAGTACGTCTGGCAGTTCGTCCCCGAGGGCGCCGACCTCTCGGCCGCCCAGCTCTGTTCGAAGCGGATCGGCAACCAGCAGGACGTCTGTGTCCCGCTCGGCCCGGTGGAACCCTTGAACGGCCAGGTCGACCGCGCCGATCTGGAGTCGCGCTGACCGGTCGTTCCCGACGGACACCGCGTCGGGACGTCGCCGGCCGGGCGGCGGAACACGGTGACGAACATCCGCGGTGCACAGGAACCTGTGGCGGGGCGGCGGTCAAAACCGGATGGCGGGTCCCGCGCCGGCCTGCGAGGATCTCCGGATGATGATCTTCGCCGACGATCTCGGCCACCTCTCCCACACCGTCACCGGCGACGGGCCGCCCGTGGTCCTCGTCCACGCCGGCATCGCCGATCACCGGATGTGGGACGCGATCGTGCCCGCCCTCGCGGAGCGGCACACGGTCATCCGGTACGACCTGCGCGGCTTCGGTGAATCCGCGCCCCCGACCGGCCCGTTCAGCGAGGCCGACGACCTGCGCCGTCTCCTGGACCACCTCGGCCACGAGCGTGTCCGGCTCGTCGGCGCCTCCTGGGGCGGCCGCGTGGCCGTGGAGTTCGCGCTCGCCCACCCGGACCGGGTGCACTCCCTCGTCCTGCTCTCCCCGCCGTGGCCGGGATACCACTGGTCCGCGGACATGATCGCCTACGACGAGGCCGAGACCGCGGCCCTGGAGGCGGGGAACCTCGACGAGGCCGTCCAGGTGAACCTGGACATGTGGGTGCGCGGACCGGCCCGCACCTGGGACGCGGTGGACCCGGCACTGGCCGACCGGCTCCGCGGGCCGGTCCGGACGTCACTGGCGAACCAGGACGTCGTGGGGACGTACTCCCAGGGCGTCACGGACGGCGACGTCGCCACGATCGCCGCCCCCACCCTGGTCGGGATCGGGCGCCTCGACGTCCCCGACTTCCAGGACATCAGCCGCCGGTACGCCGACGCCGTCCCCGGCGCCGCCCTGGTCGAGTTCCCCTCCGCGGCCCACCTCATCGCCCTGGACGCGCCCACCGAACTCGTCGCCGCGCTGCTCCCGTTCCTCGCCCGCTAGGAACCCGTGCACGGGGCCCCGTGCTGGGGCCCTGTGCTGGGGCTCCGGGCACCGGCCCCGGTCACCGACCCCGGCCGCCCGCCCACGACGGCCGTGAGGGCGGGTCAGGTATCAGTGCGCGGCAGGTGGCCGGGGAGGTCGGTGAGCCGTTCGATGCGGCGGACCGTCGCGTCCGCCGTCGGCGACGGTCCACCGGTGACGAAGTCGACGCCGCGGTCCAGCCAGATGCCGGTGAGCCCGGCGAGGGCGGCTGCGTTCACATCGCTCTCCAGCATGTCGCCCACGTTGACCGCCCGCGCGGGGTCCGTCCGCATCCACCGGCAGGCGGCGGCGTAGGCGGCGGGCTTGGACGCACCGAGCTCGGTCGGGGTCAGCACGGCTTCGAAGTATTCGAGGAGGCCGAACCGGGCGAGCTTGGCGCGCTGCTGCCCGGGGTCCCCGTTGGTGAGGACAGCCAGACGCGGACCCCGGGCGAGCCGCTTCAGGGCCTCCAGGCACGGCCGGACATCGGGGTAGCACCGCCAGGACTCCTCGAACACGGCGAGGTAGCGCTCGGCGATCCAGGCGTCCAGGAGGCCGGGATCCTCGGGAACCGGCTCGCCGAGCGCCGGCAGGAACGAACGGAGCCTGCGCCGGTGGTGCTCGGCGAAGGAACACCCGCCGGCCAGGTACTCCCGCATGTGGCGCGCCTCCAGCGTCCACCACAACGCCGCCAGCTCCTCCGGTGGAGCCGTCGCGTCGGGCGCGTCCCGGACGATCCGGCCGATCGTTTCGAAGACCGCGCCTCGGTGGTCGACCAGGGTGCCGTCCAGATCGAAGAAGATCACATCTGCCATGGGGTGATCCTCTCCTGACGCCTCTTCCCGGCACCAGGGCCAGCCCTCGCGAGCCTCCGCGGGGACGGCTGCCCGAGCGCGACGCCGCACCGCTTCCGTCTTCTCCGGCCCTCTTCTCCGGCCCGTCGTCCTCCGTCCGCGGCCCCGCCGCCCGGTTGCCCGGCTGCCCGCTTACCGTCCGGGAGTGCCGCTCCCCCGCCGAAGTGCCGGAAGGGACGGGCCCGTCCGGGTCCTCGTTGATAATGGCCTCATGATCGACAGGCAGCTGCGGGTGGTACTGGCCGAGGACTCCGTCATCCTGCGGGAGGGGATGGTCGAGCTGCTCGCGGCCCGGGGGTGCGAGGTGGTGGCCGCGACCGGGACGGCGCCGGAACTGCTCGCCGCGGTGGCCGGGCACCGGCCCGACGTCGCAGTGGTGGACATCCGGATGCCGCCCACGCACACCGACGAGGGCATCCGCGCGGCCGTCGAACTCCGGGCGACCGCACCCGAGGTGGGCATCCTGGTCTTCTCGCAGCACGTCGAGACCGCCTGGGCGTCGCGGCTGCTCGCGGGCGGTGCGGCGGGAGTCGGGTACCTGCTGAAGGAACGGGTGGCCCGGACGTCGGAGTTCGTGGACGCGCTGCACCGGGTCGCGGACGGCGGGACGGCGCTGGACCCGGAGGTCGTGACCCGGCTGATGCAGGGCGGCCGGCGCGGCCGGGTGGACGGGCTGACGCCGCGCGAGCGGGAGGTGCTGGAGCTGATGGCTCAGGGGCACTCCAACCGCTCGATCGCGGCGCGGCTGGTGGTGTCGGAGCGGGCGGTGGAGAAGCACGTCGCCGCCGTGTTCACCAAGTTCGACCTACCGGCCACGGAGACGGACAACCGCCGGGTGAAGGCGGTGCTCACCTACCTCTCCGAGACGTCCGGTTGAGGGTCTGGTTGACGATCGGTTGACGATCGGTTGACGATCGGATTGAGAGTTTGATTGACGATCCGTCAGATTCGGCTCGGCAGTTCGACGGTGACGACGGTGGGCCCGCCGACCGGGCTCTCCAGCCGCAGCACGCCGTCCACGGCGGCGAGCCGCTCGGTCAGCCCGGCCAGGCCGGTCCCGCCGGACGCGCCCACGCCGGGGGCCGGCCCCCCGATCACCGCCCCGCCGCGGCCGTCGTCGCGCACCGTGATCCGGACCCGGCCGTCGGCCGCCGTCGCCGACAGCTCCGCCGTCCGCGCGCCGCTGTGCTTGGCGAGGTTGGTGAGCAGCTCGGCCGCGCAGAAGTAGACGGCCTGTTCGATCGCCGGGTCCGGCCGCTCGCGCAGGTCGACGCGGACGGCGACCGGGACGGGTGAGGTGCCGGCCAGCCCGGGCAGGGCCTCCCCGAGGCCGCCGTCCAGCGCCACCGGGTGGATGCCCCGGGTGACCCGGCGCAGTCCGGTGATGGTGTCGTCGGTCTGGCCGCGGGCGCGGTCGACCAGGGCGCGCAGGCGGGCGAGGTCCGGGCTCCCGGGGGCGGCGCCGGGGTCGAGTGCGTCGTCGGCCAGCGACAGGGTGATGGCGAGCGCGACCAACTGGGCCTGGGTGCCGTCGTGCAGGTCGCGTTCCAGGCGGCGCAGCCGGTCGGTGTTGTCGGCGAGGAGCGTCGCGCGGGCGGATTCGAGGGCGCGCACGCGCTGTTGGGCGCGGGCCGGGCCGAGCAGCAGCCGGGCGAGGTTCCGGTTGGCCGCGCCGAGTGCACGGTTGGCGGGCGGGGCGGCGGCCAGGACGGCGAGGCCGAGCAGGACGGCGACCGCGTCCAGCCGGCCGGCGGGCCGCTCACCCGGCTCCAGCAGCCGTACCCAGAGCGGGAACCCGAGCAGCCAGCCGCAGCCGAGCGGCAGGACGACGGCGGCGGCGAAGCCGAGCAGTCCGAGCGGCAGGCGGATCAGCAGGTAGAGCAGCGACCGCCAGGCGACCGGGTCCGCCAGGACGGCGCGGCCGCGGGCGAACGCGCCGTCCGGCCTCGGTGCCGGGAGTGGGGGTTCGACGTGCTCCCCCAGCAGCCGGCCCACCAGTCGGCGGTGGAGCCCGCCGAGGCCGCGCGCGCCGGCCAGCGCGGCGACCACGAACGGGAGGCCGAGGACGGTGAGCGAGAACAGCGTCCCGGCGTAGAGGACGGCGAGCGCGTAGGCGCCGCCGAGGACGGCGGCCGGCATGCCCGCGACGGCGAAGAGCAGTTCGCCGCCGCGGACGGCGAAGTACCGCCGTACCCCGGAGGGCGGCCGTACCCCGGAGGGCGGCTTGGTTCCCGGGGACAGCCGTACCCCGGTGGGCGGCCGTACCCCGGCGGGCCGCCGCGACGCGTCACGGGCCCGGTCAGCCACGCTCGCCGCCGGCCAGCTCGGCGGCCGGGCCGGTGATGGCGCGCAGGCCGGTGCCCAGGATGCCGGGTACGGTCAGCGCGGCCGCACCGGCCACGATCCAGCCGCAGGCGGCCACCGGGACGGCCGGCGCGGCGGATCCGGTGACGGCCGTGCTGAAGGCGGCCGAGGCGACGGCGGCGATCGCCGCGCCCAGCAGCACGCCCACCGCCGTGGTGAGCACCGCCTCGGCGGTGAGCATCCGCAGCAGCTGGCGCCGGGTGGCGCCGACCAGCCGGAGCAGTGCGAACTCGCGGCGGCGGTCGGCGGTCAGGGCGACCAGGGTGTTGACGGTGGAGACGGCGGCGAAGCAGACCAGCATGGCCAACTCCGCCTGGCGCAACCAGACGTCGGTCGCGGAGGTCACGGACGTCACGGTGGCGGCGGACCCGGGGAGGGCGCGGGCCACCGCTTGCTCGGCGATGCTTGTCATGATCGACATCGTGCCCGACACCCCGGTCAGGAGCGCAACCGGCACCACGGCGGCCGAGAGCCGGTGCGCGTAGCCGCGCAGGTTGGCGTCGGCCAGCCAGCCCGAGCGGGGGGCCGCCCACCGCACCGGCGCACCCAGCGCGGTGGCCAGTACCCGGGCCGCGAGCGGTCCCAGCAGGGCGACGGCGGCCAGCAGCACCAGCGAGGCGAGCATGGCCGCCTGTCCGGCCTTGTCGAGCTGGTCGGCCGGCCGGGTGGCCGCGAGCCGCAGCAGCAGCGCGCCGCCGGTCAGGGCTCCGGCGCCGGCCAGCAGCCGCACGACGCCGGTCCGGCCGTGCCCGGTAGAACCGGCGGTGAGCGCGGCGGCCGGCGGGATCCGGGTGATCCGCCGGGCCGCGACGGCGGTCGCCACCAGGCCGACCAGCAGCGCGGCGGCGAGCGCCACCAGCATCGGCAGCGGTGTGCCCGGGACCCGGACGGTGGGCGCGGCCATCCCGCGCTCCTGGAGGGCGGCGAGGAAGCGGCGCGCGGCGAACGCGCCGACCGCCCAGCCGGGCCCGGCCGCCAGCAGCGTGGTCGCGACCACCTGGCCGCGCACCAGCCGGCGGACCTGCCGGGGCGTGGCGGCGACGGTCCGCAGCAGTGCCAGCTCCCGGTGCTGCTGGCGCAGCGCGAAGCCGAGCGCGTTGACCACCACGAAGAAGGCCACCAGTACGGCGATCTCGCCGAACGCGCCCGCGATCACCATCAGCCCCGGCCCGGCGGGCGCCTTGCGCACTGCGGCGGGCGCGGTGACCTCGGCGGCGAACAGCGAGCCGAAGAGGGTCACCGTGGCGACGGCGAGGAAGAGCGCCACGGCCAGCCCCGCGAACGCGGCGGGTCGTCGGCGGAGCTGCCCGAGCACGAGCGCGGGCACCGGACGGCCGGCGGCGCGGAAGCCGAGGTCGGAGCCGGAGCCAGGGGCGGAGCCCCGGCCAGGGCCGGAGCCCCGGCCAGGGCCGGAGCCCCGGCCAGGGGCGGACTGCGGGGCGGGGGCGGACTGCGGGCCCGGGACGGAAGCGGTCTGCGGGCCCGGGGCGGGGTGCAGGTGTGGAGACGTCATCGTGGTCACCCGCCCAGCCGGCTCAGCCGCTCGGCGACCAGCGCCGCCGTCGGCCGCACCAGTTCGTCGACCAGCAGCCCGTCGGCGAGCAGCAGGACGCGGTCCGCGTACCCGGCCGCCACCGGATCGTGGGTGACCATCACACAGGTCTGCCCGTCCCGGTCCACACCGGTTCGCAGCAGGGCGAGGATCTCGTGGCCGGTGGAGCGGTCGAGCGCGCCGGTGGGTTCGTCGGCGAAGATCACGTCGGGGCGGGTGACCAGGGCACGGGCGATCGCGACGCGCTGCTGCTGGCCGCCGGAGAGCTCCCCCGGCCGGTGCCGTTCGCGGCCGGCCAGGCCGACCCGGGCGAGCGCCTCCCGGACGGCCGCGCGGTCCGGGCGGGCACCGGCCAGGCGGCCGGGGAGCTCGACGTTCTGTGCGACGGTCATCGCGGGCATCAGGTTGAACGCCTGGAAGACGAACCCCACCCGGCTGCGCCGCAGTTCGGCCAGCCTGCGTTCGGACAGCCGGGACACCTCCGTCGAACCCCAGCGGACGGTGCCACCGGTGGGGCGGTCCATGCCGGCGAGGCAGTGCAGCAGGGTGGTCTTGCCGGAGCCCGAAGGCCCCATCACGGCGGTGAAGGTCCCGTGTTCGAACGCCACCGACACCCCGCGCAGCGCCTGAACGGCGGCGCCGCCCCGCCCGTACTGCCGGTGCAGGTCGTCCGCACGGGCGGCGGGTTCCGCCATCACTGTCGTTCTCGTTTCAGCCATGACTCCATGCTGGCCGGGCCGGGCGCGACGATCGATCGTGCCCGCCCCCGGATCGGCGGTTCGGTTTTCCGAACCCCTCCCGAGGCGTGCCGGGTTGTCCCGCGCCACATCAACCGACGTCTGCCCTGCGTGTACGGTCGGGACCATGGATCCCAGCCGCCGGCCGACTCTCGACGAGATCGAGGAATGCTTCGTCGCGCTCGTCGAGGGCCGTCTGTCCCGGGACGAGGCCGACCGCTGGGCCGCGCGATGGGTGGCCGACGACGAGCTCGAATGGGACGACATCTCCTGGTGGGCGCTCGGACTCCTGCACGGAATCGACCTGCCTGCAGGCCGGCACGCCGCCTACCTGCATGACAACGGCCAGCTCCGTGACTGGCTCGCCGAACTGAGGAGGCGCCGGACGGTCTGACGCCCGTCACGGTCGGGTCGTACGCCTACGGGAAACCGATGATGCCGGGGGCTGCCGGGGCTGCTGGGGCTGGGCTGCCCCGGGCTTCCGGGGCCGACGACCGCGGCGGGTCATCCGCAGAGGCCCCGGGCCCACCGTCCGAGCCCCACCGCGCGGACGGGCTACGCGGACCACCGCGCCCCGGGTGACCGGAGGCGGGCCCTGGGGGACCACCGCGGTGACCGCTCCGGCGCCGCGCGTCGTCAGTCCGTCGCGCGGGCCCGCTCGGTGATGTTGCGGGCCATGCCGCCGAAGACCACGCTGTGGAACGGCGCGACGGACCACCAGTAGGCGTGTCCGGCCAGACCGTGCGGGTGGAACAGCGCCCGTTGGCGGTAGCAGGCGGCGCCGTCGCCGTCCGGGGTGACCGACAGCTCCAGCCAGGCCAGGCCCGGCAGCCGCATCTCGGCCCGCAGCCGCAGCAGCCGTCCCGGCTCGATCTCCTCGACGCGCCAGAAGTCCAGCGAGTCCCCGACCCGCAGCCGTCCCGGGTCCCGCCGCCCACGGCGCAGGCCGACGCCGCCGACCAGGCGGTCCAGCCAGCCGCGCAGCGCCCAGGCGAGCGGGAAGGAGTACCAGCCGTTGTCGCCCCCGATGCCCTCCACGACCTGCCAGACGGCGCGCGGGGAGGCCTGCACGGAACGCTCCCGGACGTCCTCGTAGAGGCTGCCGCCCGCCCAGTCGGGGTCCGTGGGCAGAGGGTCACTGGGCGCGCCGGGCAGGGAGGCCGAGGACCAGCGG
Source organism: Kitasatospora sp. NPDC056181 (assembly GCF_042266225.1). Lineage (NCBI taxonomy): Bacteria > Bacillati > Actinomycetota > Actinomycetes > Kitasatosporales > Streptomycetaceae > Kitasatospora > Kitasatospora sp. NPDC056181. The sequence continues at coordinate 23,354 of NZ_JBHJUK010000073.1, read as the reverse complement.
GTGACCACCTCGGCATCGCGGATCCGGCGCAGGGCGAGTTCCACGGCCCGGTCGAAACCGATCAGTCCGCCCGGCGGGTCGGGCACCCACCGGGCGATGTCGTGCTCGCCGCACACCACCCGGTACCGCAGCGACTCGACCAGCGGCCGGGCGATGGCGTTCGGCACCGGGGTGACCAGGCCCACCCAGTGGCTGGACAGCCGCGGGGTGAGCACCGGCACCGCGACGATGACGCGGCGGCGCAGCCCGGCGGTCCGGGCGTAGCGCTGCATCATGCCCCGGTAGGTGAGGACGTCGGGCCCGCCGAGGTCGAAGACCCGGTTCACCTCCGGCGGCAGCCCGGCGGCGCCGACCAGGTAGCGGAGCACGTCCCGGACGGCGATCGGCTGGATCCTGGTCCCCACCCAGCTCGGGGTGACCATCACCGGCAGTCGCTCGGTGAGGTAGCGCAGCATCTCGAACGACGCGCTGCCGGATCCGATGATCACCGCGGCGCGCAGCTCGGCGGTGGGCACGCCGCTGCGCCGCAGCGTGCGGCCGACCTCGGCGCGCGAGCGCAGGTGGGGCGAGAGCTGCTGCTCGGGCACGTCGCCGGGGATCAGCCCGCCCAGGTAGACGATGCGGGACACGCCGGCCGCGGCGGCAGCCTCGCCGAAGGCGCGGGCGGCCTCGCGGTCGGTCTCCTCGAAGCCGGATCCGGTGCCCAGCGAGTGGACGAGGTAGTAGGCGACGTCCACTCCTTCGAGGGCGGCGGGGAGCGTGTCGGGGCGGGTGACGTCGCCGGTGACGGTCTCGACCTGTGCCCGCCACGGCTGGTCGCGCAGCCGGCCGGGGTCGCGGACCAGGCAGCGCACCGGGTGACCGGCGGCGAGCAGCTCGGGGACGAGGCGGCCGCCGATGTATCCGGTGGCGCCGGTGACCAGGCAGCGCTGCGCGGTGGGAGGCTGGTGGGTCATGCCCGCTCCTTCGCCCGGTGGTCACAGGCCGGCGGGCGCTGCTCGGTTCCGGGGTGCTCGGTGTGATCCCAGGATCTCGCGCATCGTCCGGAGCCGGCGACCGGACGGACCCGGCGGCCGCCGCGGGCCGGTGGCCGGCTCCGGGCCGGTGGCCGGCTCGGACCGGTGGCCGGCTCGGACCGGTGGCTGCTCGCCGATCGACCGCCTCCGCCGCTCCCCGCCGCGTCACGGTCACCTGTACGGCTTCGCGCCCAGGGCTGGTGGTGACCGAGACATCGCACTGTCGAGGACGCGATGGTCACCACGCAAAGCTTTCGACGGGTATGCGCCGACGGCCTTTCCACGGCGCTGACGCCTGGAGCGATGAGCCGTTGCCATCGAACCGGCGCCCACCCTCAGGTAGGCCCTTTCCGGGGCGGGAGACCAATCCCTGCCACAGGCCGTCGACGTCACGGCGGTGATGCGGAAATTCCCTGCACCGTTGACCGGATTCGGTCACGACACTCCGTTGAACATCCACGCGGGTGGGTGCCGTCCACAGGATGACCCGGCTGCGTCACGATCCACCGAGCCCACCCGGCACACCAGCTCGTACGCCCGGAACAGCCGACCGCATCCGCGCATGTACCCCGTACCCGCACCCGTACCCGGCGGCGACCGTCCTCTCCGTCAGGTCGGCGCCGCCGAGCACGGCCGCCGCAGGCTCGCCGTTGAGCGCGAGCCAGGCCATGTTCGCGGAGTACGCCTGACAGCCGGGCGCCGACTCCCGTTCGAACAGGGCGTCCCGCTCCGAACCGCAGGCGGCCGTGACCTGGCCGGGGTTGAGCGCGACGCTCTCACCCGGGGCCGGGTTCTCCCGCCCGCCCGGCGCGGGCTCCCGGCGGGCGGGCCTGCGGCACCTCACGCGGCTGAACGCTCGTCACGCGCCCTCGTCACGTGCCGTCGCCCACGTGCCGAGGAAGCACCGCGTGAGGCCCTGCAGCCGGCAGATCAGGCGAGCAGCGACTCGAAGCTCGCGACGAGCTCCGCCGGGGACGGCATGGCCGCGTTCTCCGCCCGCATGGCGCCCGCCGACTTCCGCAGCGCCTCGTCGGTGAGCAACCGGTCGAGCAGGCCCGCGTCCACGGTGTCCGCCGCCGACCGCAGTGCGAAGCCGTACGCCTCAGCGGCGGCGACGTTGATGAAGTGGTCCGCTCCCTGAGGAAGGATCAGCTGCGGAACGCCCAGTGCGGCAGCGGTCATCATGGTGCCGGAGCCACCGTGGTGCACCACCGCGTCACAGGCGTCCAGCAGTTGGGCGAGGGGCACCCACGGCAGCGGCCGGACGTTGGCCGGCAGCTCGCCCAGCGGCGCCAGGTCCGTGTCGCCGACCGCGAGCAGGATCTCCGCGTCGAGGCCGCCCGCCTGCTCCAGCAGGCGCTTGACGGGTGCGACCCCCTCCCACTCCGTGACCACGGTGCCCAGCGTCACCGCGATCCGCCGCCGCGTGCCGCGCCCGACCAGGTCCGCCGGGACCGTCCCGCCACCGTTGAACGGCACGTACTGGACGCGCCAGCCACCGCCGTCCCCGCCGAGCGAGGCCGGAACGACGTCCAGGACGGTGGACTCGGCGGGGCCCTCCAGGCCGTGCGCCCGGTACTCGTCCGCGAGCAGACCCGCCAGGAGACCGGGCATCCCGCCGGTCGACACACCGAAGTTGTGCACCACCGCGGGGATGCCGAGCTTGGCGGCCACCAGCGGTGCGGCCGGCTGGAACGGGGCGTGCACCAGGACGTCCGGCCGCCAACCGGCCGCCACGGCCAGCAGTCCGTCGATGGTCACCCGGCCGTGCTCGGCGAACCCCCGCGCGGCCAGCGCCATCGTCTCGTCGTCCGGCCGCTCGTCGTCCGCGAAGTTGACGTCCGGGAGGACCCGGGCGAAGGCTGCGCGGACGTCCGTCCCGTCGCCCACGTCGACGGCGGGCAGCCCGGTGCTCCGGAGCTGCTCGATCGGGGTCTGCCCCGCGAACAGGACGTCGTGGCCGGCCGCCCGCAGGGCCTGCGCAGCCGGCACCAGCGGGAATATGTGGCCGACCGAGGCGGGGGCGGCGAAAAGAATACGCACAGCAGTGCTCCCTCGTACTGGAGTTCGTTGGTGCGAAAACGTATCAGCCACATGGAGAATTCATTCCTGGGCTGAAAGCACAAGAACGGCACTTTTCATCACCTCGAATCCTGTTCCATCGGATATAACGTTCCACGGCTCGCGTCAGAGCGGCAGGTGAGCGGCCAACACCCGGGTGGCAAAGTCGTCCTGAGTCAATGTCAGCGCGACGGCGGACGCAGGGGATCCTCGACGGCACGCCGATCGAGTCGGACCGCCTCGCGGGTGGCCGAGAGAGCGACGACGGCCTGTCGTTCGGCCAGAAGCACAAGGTGTTCGGGGGAAACTCCAGTTCCATCCGAGCCACTCGCGTCCACGCCCTTCCCTTCCTGGACAGGCGACCGACGGCCTGCCCACCCTCGCGGACGAGGGCTGCATCGGCACGGGCATCGGCATCCTCATTCCACTCCGACGCCCAAAGGGCAAGTCCGCTCCGGAACTTCACGTCGCCGCCCGCGACAGACCGCGAACCGCAGGCAGCGTGGAAGGAACGGCGGCCGGCCGGTGAGCCGCGACGCCGGGCAGCACAAGGAGCGCCACACGATGGAGTGTTGCATCGCCAAGGTCCTGACGTGGCGTGACAGGGCGGCCTGACCACGCGCTACGACACGACGCCCGCGAGCTACACGGCGGGGCTCCGCTTCGCGGATCCGTCATCGGGAGGCGCAGCCTCAACCCGGTCCGCGGCATCGGCGCCGATGGACGGACCGGACGCGGTCCTAATACGGCCGCCGTAGTTCGTTGTTGGTACGAGCGGGGTGGCCGGAGAGACGAAGCTCGGTTGCGCCGCACCAGGAGACCTACCTGTGAGCGGTTAATAGGTTGCAGACCTCCGGAAGGGAGTGTCAGATCCCGGCTATGACCATTGTGCTGGGAACGCCGACTTCAGGCGGGGTGTGCGAGGCCATGGGCGCGCTGCGCGAGTGGCAGTACGACGGAGCGCCGATGCAGCTGCATCCGGGGGACATCGGCTGGAACCATCGGTTCGGAACGGCTGAGACGGCCGCGGTGGTTCGGACCTGGAGCCGGAGCGGACGGATCCTCGCCGTCGGGCTGCTGGACTCGCCGACGCTGTTGCGGATGACGGTCGCTCCCGACGCCTTCCAGGACGAGGACTTGGCGCGGCGGCTTGTCGAGGACTTTTCGCTGCCTGAGCGCGGCGTACTGCCGGAAGGAGCGGTGTACATCGAGGCGCCGCTGGGCCTGCTGCTTCACGACCTGCTGGCCGAGGAGGGCTGGGGCGTCGACGAGCCGTGGACGCCGCTCTTCCGCGACCTCGCAGAAGCGGTGGAGGACCCAGGCGTGCGGATCAAGACGATCGGTCCGGAGCAGGCGCAGGACTTCGCCGACGTTCTGCGGTCGGCGTTCAACACCTCGCGGCCTACCCGCGAGTACTGGCATGCGATGTCGGCGGGGCCGTTCTATGCCGACGCCCGCTGCCTGGGCGCCTACGACGACCAGGGCAGCCCGGTGGCGGTGGTGACGGTCTGGTCGGCCGGCCCGGGGAAGCCGGGACTGGTCGAGCCGATGGGCGTCCACGAGGACCACCGCGGTCGCGGGTACGGCCGGGCAATCACCGTCGCCGGGGCGGCCGCGCTCCGGGAGATGGGCTCGTCGAGCGTTCGTGTGTGCACACCGAGCTCCAACGTCGGTGGCGTCGCCACGTACAAGGCGGCGGGGTTCGAGGCGAGGCCGGAGATCGGCGACCGGATCCGCAAGGCCTGACGCTGATACAGCCCTGGCCCTGCGATCCCGGGGGTCCGCCGAGCGAGCCGCCAGCAGCCTCATCCGGTGCGGGTGGCTCGTCGCTGGTAGTGACAGGTGCGGGCGTGGTGTTGACGGTGGCGGCGCCATCGTGACCAGGCCCGCCGGGCTGCCGCCGTGGGAGCGCACCCGTGCGCGCCCGGCGGTCGCCGGGGGTCAGCGCTCGTCGTCCCCGCGCGGCCCGTGGATGGTGCGCTCGGCCTCGGTGATGGGGACGTCGTTGATGCTCGCCTCGCGCCGCCGCATCAGGCCGTCGGGGGCGAACTCCCACAGTTCGTTGCCGTGGCTGCGCCACCACTGGCCCTCGTCGTCGTGCCACTCGTACTGGAAGCGGACGGCGATGCGGTCGCCGGTGAAGGACCAGAGCTGCTTGCGCAGCGCGTACTCGTGCTCCCTGGCCCACTTGTCGGTGAGGAACGCGGTGATCTCCTCGCGCCCGTTGACGAACCGGTCGCGGTTGCGCCAGACCGAGTCGGGTGTGTAGGCGAGGGCCACGCGCTGCGGGTCGCGGGTGTTCCAGGCGTCCTCGGCCGCCTGGACCTTGGCGGCGGCGGTCTCCGCGGTGAACGGAGGGAGCAGGGGGCGTGCGGATGACATGGGGACTCCGTGGTGGGAGGGCGTGCGGGGCGGTCAGAGGGTTTCGGGAGTGCCCGGCGGCAGCCGGCGGAGGCGGCCGACCAGGTCGGGGGCGGCGAAGGCCTCGGTGATGCGGGCCGGGTCCTCGACGAAGTGCTCCCACGACTCGAAGTGCAGCGGGACCACCTGGCGGGCGCCGAGCGTGCGGGCCAGTTCGGCGCCCTCGGCCGCGCTCAGCGAGAAGGCGAGCTCCCCGGTGCTCGGGAAGTGCGCGTCGCCGAGGTGCAGGAAGGCCGTGTCGACGGCGAAGCGTTCGGCGATCTCGTCCAGCGCGGCATGACGGGTGGTGTCGCCCGAGAAGTAGAGCGTGCCGCCCTCGTACTCCACCACGAACCCGGTGACCGGGCCGGTGACCGACTCGGTGCCGGCCGGGCCGTGCCGGGCCGGGGTCGCGGTCACCGTGACGGTGGTCGCGCCGACGGTCGTCCTGACGCTCTCCCAGGGGCCGAGGCCGGTCGCCCTGCCGCCCAGCCGGGCGGCGGCCTCCGGGGTGGTGAGCACCGCACCCGCCCGCGCGGCCACCTCCCGGCCTGCGCGGTCGAGGTTGTCGGCGTGCTGGTCGTGGGAGAGCAGGACCAGGTCGACGGGCGGCAGCTGCCCGGGGCCGAACGCCGCCCCGGCGGTGCGGCGCAGCGGGCGGGCGGCGGGGTACTCGCCGGGTTCCTGGTCGAGGGCCGGGTCGGTGAGGATCGTCAGGTCGCCGATCCGCAGCAGGACGGTGGCGGTGCCGAGGTAGGTGACGGTGACCGGTGTGGCGGTGGCCGGGGTCGCGGTGACCGGCTTGTCCGTGACCGTGGTCGCGGTGACCGTGGTGGCCATGGCGGACGCTCCTTCGACGAGGGCGGCTGGGCGGCTGGGCGGCTGGAAGGCAGGGCGGGACAGGCTGGGCGGGGGTCAGCGCGCGGCGGCGGCGTCGATCTTGGTCTGAAGCGCCTTCAGCAGGTCCTGGAGCAGTCCGATGGTGATCTCGTCCGTGAGGTTGCCCTCCCCGTCGAAGCGCTCGTGCGAGCGGAAGACGATGACCTCGGGCTTCACCACGACGTCGCTGTCGGTCCAGACGAAGACCTGGCGCAGCGCCAGCTGGGCGCGGACGCTGCCGAAGTTGGTCGGGGCGGCGCCCAGGATCGCGGTGGGCTTGCGGTGCAGCGGCAGGCCCTCGGTCTTGGTCCAGTCGGTGCTCAGCCAGTCGAGGGCGTTCTTGAGGACGCCGGGGATGGAGTAGTTGAACTCCGGCGTGGCGATGAGCAGGCCGTCGGCGGCCTGGACGCGGCGGCGCAGGTCGTTGACGATGGCCGGCCGCTTCTCGGGGGTGTCGAGGTCCTGGTCGTACGCGGGGATGTCGCGCAGGCCGTCGTAGATCTCGATCTCCTGGCCGCCGGGGTTGAACTTCCGGGCGGCGTGCAGCAGCCGGGTGTTGTGCGAGTCGGAGCGCAGCGAACCGGAGATGGCGAGGATCTTGGCGGTGGCCATGGTGGGACTCCTTGAGAAGCGTGAGGCGGTGTTCGGCAAGGGAGTTGTCGGACCGTCCGGTGAACCGGGCGGCTTCGACACCGAGAAAACTAAACCGATCAGTTCATCGTGTCAACCGAACGGTTCAGTCTTGACAGTGAACTGAATCGTGTAGTTCATTCGAACCATGACCACTCCGAGCACCACCACGACCGCCGCCACGAGCGCCACCACGCCCGCCGCCACCACCACCCCGGCCGCCACGCACCCGGTCGCCGCCCAGGCCGGCGCGGCCACTGCCACGCGGTCCACCGTCCGCGTCGTTCGCCCCGTCCACACCTACGAGGGCGCGGGCTTCCCCGTCCGCCGGCCCTTCCCCACCGCCGAGCTGCCGTTCCTCGACCCCTTCCTGATGGTCGACCAGGTCGGCCCGGTCGAGCTCGCGCCGGGCGAGGCCAAGGGCGCTCCCCCGCACCCGCACCGCGGCTTCGAAACGATCCAGTACGTCATCGCCGGCGACATCGCGAACGCCGACTCCCGCGGCCACCGCGCGGTCGTCCGGGGCGGTGGCGTGCAGTGGCTCACCGCGGGTTCCGGAATCGTCCACGAGGCCCTGCCCACCGAGGAGTTCCTCGCCGAGGGCGGCCTCCAGCACATGCTCCAGATCTGGGTCAACCTGCCGGCCCGGCTCAAGGCCGTCCCGCCGCGCAGCCAGAACGCCGAGGCCGGCGACCTCCCCGTCGTCACCACGGAGGACGGCGCCGAGCTCACGGTCATCGCCGGCAGCACCCACGGCGCCACCGGCCCGTTCACGACCCACACGCCGGTCCTGGTGGTGCACGCCCGCCTCGCACCCGGCGCCCGGGCCGACTTCACCGCGCCGGCCGGGCACAACGCCATGCTGTACGTGATGTCCGGCGAGGCCGCCACCCCCGACGCGCAGCTCCCCGACGGCCACCTCGCGGTGCTCGCGCAGGACGGCGAGCGGTTCACGGTCGAGGCCCGGGGCGGGACGGCCGAGGTCCTGGTCCTGGCCGGTGAGCCGATCGGTGAGCCCGTCGCCCGCAGCGGGCCCTTCGTGATGAACACCGCCGCCGAGCTGTACCAGGCCCAGCAGGACTTCAGCCGCGGCCTGATGGGGCGGCTCCCCCTGTGAGCCCCTCCTGCCGGCCTGACCCGGCCCGTTCCGCTGACACGTCCGGATTTGCCACCTTTGCGAACCAAACCGTTCAGTTCATATACTGAGAAACCCCCGAGAAACCCCCGGACCGGACCCACCCCCGAGGCCGGGTCCTCCCCGGAACCAGGTCTCCCCCGGACCAGAACGCAAGAGGACACCACCATGGGCGTCGACGCTGCAGGCACGGCAGGCACGGCTGGCACGGCAGGCACGGCTGACGCGACGGATGAATTCGGCATCCCGATCATCCCCGACCCCACCGACTCGGCCCAGCGGAAGCGCCGGGCCATCATCGACTCGGCACTCACCGAATTCCTCGCCGAGGGCTACTCGGCCGCCTCCATGGACGCGATCACCAGCCGGTCCGGAGTCTCCAAGGCGACCATCTACAAGCACTTCGGCAGCAAGGAACGCCTGTTCCTGGCCGTCATCGGCGGCATCCTGCCCCAGACGTACGCCGGGCTCGAATCCTGCACCGCCACCATCGTCGAGGCCACCAACCTGCGGACGGCACTGGTCGACGTCACCACCGCATGGGCCCGCATCCTCCTGCGCCCGGACATCATGTCGCTGCGCCGGCTGGTCATCGGCGAGACGGAGCGCTTCCCGCAGCTGGGCCAGCTCTGGTACCGGGTCAGCTATGACATGATCAACGGCCCGCTGACCGAGGCCTTCACCGAGCTGGACCAGCTCGGCGTCCTGGACGCCCCCGAACCGGCACTCGCCGTCCAGCAACTCGTGGCCACCACCATCGGCGTCCCCCAGCTGACGGCCACCTTCGCCCCCGACACCACGTTCGACGACGCCGAACTCGCCCGCCTGATCACCTCGGGCGTCGACCTCCTGCTCGCCCGCTACGCACGCTGACACCCCGCTCCGCCCCGCTTCACCCCGCTCCGCCCCGCTCCGCCCCGCTCCGCCCCGCTCCGCCCCGCTTCACCCCGCTCCGCCTCACGCCGACACACGCGGGATGGCGGCCGGAACTGGCGACGGAGCAGGCACGAGACCAGCCACCGGCCCAGATCCACCGCCCCACCCGGACGCACCGCCGCACTCCAACGCCGCACTCCACTGCGGCACTCCACTGCGGCGCGTCCCGGGACCGGCGGGGGCTCCCCCGCGATAGGAATGGCACCGAGGGCCGGTCCCAAGCGGAGGAGCCAGCAGCGTGAACCAGCAAGTCGATGCACAACTGCGAGACCTGAGAGCAGAGTTGGAGCCGGGAGATGCGACTCCCGCGCTGGTCGCGGCCGTCGCGGCCGGCCGCGCACCGCTCGGTGCGCTCGCCGAACTGGCCGCCCAGCAACAGCGGATCATCACCTCCGACCGCCGCAGCCTGCTCCTGCTCGCCACCCGCTGCGCCGACCGCCCCCTCGGCGCCTGGTTCGCCACACTCGCCGTAGGCGAGAGCGCCGCCCTGCGCACGCTGCCTGCACTCGCCGCCGCCTGCGGAACCGTCCTGGACCGGACCGCCGACCACCCACCCCTGTCCGACCAGCCACCCCTCCCCCACCACCCGCCCTTGCCCGGCTGCCAGGCCTACCCCGCCTACCTGGCCTGGCTCGCGCTCAACGGCCTGCCGACCGCCGCGGCGGCCGCACTGATCGCCAACTTCGCAGCCTGGGGCGGCTACTGTGCCACCATCGCCGAAGGGCTGCGCCGCCATTACGGGTTCGACGACGAGGCCTGCGCCTTCTTCGACTTCTTCGCCCAGCCCGCCACCGCCCTGGAACAGCAGGCCGCCGCCGCCCTCGCCGCGGCCGCCCTGAGCTCCGCCGAACTCGTCGCCGCACGCGAGTACGGCACCCTTCTCCAGGCCTACGAACGGCTGTTCTGGGAGACGCTCGCCGCACTCCCCACCGGCTGAGCGGCCGACGGCAGGCGGCACACGCAGTCGAGCGCAACCACCGGCGCAGCCCCGCACCCGCCACCCCGCACCCGGCACCCGGCACCGCCGACGGGCCGGCCCGGGATCACGTCCATCACGCCAAGGACCGACCGTCGGTGAGCGCCGTCGCCGAGCACGTGCCGTCGCCGAGCACGTGCCTGCGCCCAGCAGGTACCTGCGCCCCGGCGGCGACCGGTCGGAGTCGAGGGCGATCCGCCGCCCCTTCGCGGCTCGTACGGACCCGGCCGTCGGCCCGCGGTCGGTGCCGGCGATCGGTCACTCCTCCTCACCGTCGGATGGGCCGCAGCAGTGCTTCGTGGGGGGACGGCGCGCCGGCCCGTGCCGACCGCCGCCCAGTCCCGCCTCGTTCCCGTGGACCGAACAGCCCTGCCCTCGCGAACACATGACATCGTGGACACGTCAAAACACCGTGGAGGGGAAGTGACAGTGGAACGCTCGGGCGGGCCGACGGTCCTGGTCGACGGCGAGTGTGAGATGGCGTACGGCGCGCCCCGGCCGCGTCTGCGGGAACACGTCCTCGGGTACCGGGGGTACCGGTTGGCGTCGGACCGGGCCCGGCGCCGGCTGGAGGTACCCACGGACGTGGTGACATTGACGATCGGGTTCGAGGGGTCGATCCGGCTCACCGACGCGGTCGCCACGGCTGACACCGCTTCGTTCGGTTCGGTCCTCGCCGGGATGCGGCGGACCGCCACGATCGCCGAGCACGGCGGTCGGCTGCACGGCCTGGCGGTGTCGCTCACCCCACAGGGTGCGTACCGGATCCTCGGCCCGGCGCTCGGAGACCTGGACGGCCGGTGGACCGATGCCACCGCCGTCTTCCCCGGCCGTGCCGGCCGGGAGTTCACCGAGAAGCTGCACGACGCGCCGAGCTGGAGGGCGCGATTCGCCCTGCTCGACGCCCACTTCGACGCGCGGTTCGCCACCGGCCGTGTGTGGGACCCGTCCGCGGCCTGGGCCTGGGAGCAGTTGCGCGCCTCGCACGGCCGGACGTCGGTACGGGCGCTGGTGGACGGCACCGGCTGGAGCCGTCGCCGGCTGGAACAGCGCTTCCGTGAACACCTCGGCCTCGCACCGAAGCAGGCGGCCGACATCCTCCGGCTCCAGCACGCGCTGCTGGCCTTCGAGCGGCGGCCCGGATGGGGCGGCGCCAGGATCGCCGTCCACTGCGGCTTCTACGACCAGGCCCACCTCACCCACTCCTTCCGCGCCATGGTGGGCTGCTCGCCGAGCCGGTTCTTCGCCTCCCGCCGGGCCGCCCAGGTGCCCGAGCCGACGGATCGCCTGACCGGGCGGGTGACCACCGCGATCGAGGCCGTGGAACGGGGGCACGCCGGCTGACCGAACCGGTACTGCGCATTCCTACAATCCCCGCCCGCGTTCCGTACGGCAGGCTGGACCGAACGGGGCGGCGTCGGGGGGGCCGCCCCGGGCCTGGCGTCCCGAACGAGGACGGGAGCACACCGACGCCTTCACACCGCTTGGGCGACCAGGTGCGACCCCTGCGATTCGGTGCGACCCTGCGGCCGTGCGGGCGGATTACCCACTCCTGCTGGGATGTTGGACCGCGCGCCGTGACCCGGTGGCGGGAGTCAGATACCCCAATGGCCTGTCTGACAAATGATCATATGGCCGGTGAGCGGAGCCTAGTGCCGTATCAGGCAACGTTCGCCCTGCCGGAGGCCCTGCCTGTCCATGGCTTCGGCCGCTGGTGATAATCGTCCGATGAGCGCCATCGAACGCCCTTTGCCGCCCCTGAACGCCGACGAGCGCACCACGCTCGAAAGCTGGCTTGACTTCCACCGCGCCACCCTCGCCATGAAGTGCGAGGGCCTGGACGATGAGCAAGCCATCGTCGCGTCCGTGCCACCGTCCGGCTTCACATTGACCGGCCTCGTCCAGCACATGGCGGAGGTGGAGCGGAACTGGTTCCGCCGAGTGTTCGCCGGAGAACAGGCCCTGCCCATCTACGACCCGCGGGCCGACCCTTCTGACCCCGACGGCGGCTTCGAACTGGCCGAGGGCGCCACACTGCACGACGCTCTGGCCACCTGGCACGCGGAGATCGCCCATGCCCGCGAGCTCTGCGCCGCCCGTGCCCTGACCGACACCGGCCGTTTCATGGAGCAGGACGTCAACCTCCGCTGGATCTACGTCCACATGATCGAGGAGTACGCCCGCCACAACGGCCACGCCGACCTGCTTCGGGAGCGCATCGACGGCACCACTGGTGTATGACACCAGATCAGTTAGGGTCCGACCTATTGTGAGGTGACGCGCCGCCGGGTTCCGTGCCGGGCGGCGCGTCGCGTCAGGGTGCTTGGGTGGCTGAACGTGTGCGCGTGCGCGAGATCGATGACGATGAGGGATAGCGGCTGCTGCGGATCATCCGCAGGGGCACCGGGTCGGTGGTGACCTGGCGGCGGGCCCAGATGGTGCTGCTGTCGGCCCAGGGTATGCCCGTGGCGAAGATCGCCGAGGTGACCTTCACCAGCGCGGACCGGATCCGGGACGTGATCCACGACTTCAACGTCGACGGCTTCGCGGCGCTCTACCCGAAGTACAAGGGTGGTCGGCCGAGGACCTTCACCCTTCCCGAGCGCCGCGAGATCAAGAAGACCGCCAAGTCCAAGCCGGCCGAGCACGGCCTGCCGTTCTCGACCTGGAGCCTGGCCAAGCTGGCCGACTTCCTGGTCGCCGGGGGGTGGTCGACGACATCAGCCACGAGGGCCTTCGGGTCCTGCTCCGCGAGGAGGGCGTCTCCTTTCAACGCGTGAAGACCTGGAAGACCTTGAAGGATCCCGACTACGAAGCGAAGAAGGCCCGCGTCGAGCACCTCTACGCGATCGCCCACGGCGAGGTCATACCCGAGGAGGGCGAGCCCGAAGTCATTTTCTGTCTGGACGAGTTCGGCCCGCTCAACCTCCAGCCACACCCTGGCCGGCAGTGGGCCGAGCGCGGTCGCAAGGGCAAGGATCCCGACCGCGAGCCGCGGCCGAGGCGTCGGGATACCTACACCCGCCCGCACGGGCTGAGGCACCTGTTCGCCGCCTATGACCTCGCCAAGGACAAGCTCTACGGCCACATCAAGAAGACCAAGAACCGGTCGAAGCTCCTGGAGTTCTGCCGGTACCTACGCAGCCTGTGACCACCAAGCGCTGCCGCCGGGTGGCGAAGTGGGCCGAAGCGAACAACGTCGAAATCGCCTACACCCCCACCGACTCCTCATGGCTGAACCGCATCGAGGCCCAGTTCACCGCCCTGCGCTACTTCACCCTCGACGGCACAGACCACGCCAGCCACAAGGAGCAGGGCAGCATGATCCGCCGCTACATCATCTGGCGGAACAAGCACGCCACCGACGAACGCCTACGCAAGATCGTCAACAGGGCGAACGTTGCCTGATGCGGCACTAGGATCCGGGAGGCCAGGACAAGGCCGGTGCGGTAGCAGTCGGTGAGCCTGTCCAGTCTGGCGGCGATCGCACGGAACTTCTTGAGGCGGGCGACGCAAGTGGAAATCAGTTGCCGCACGCCTGGCGTGCTGCTCGAATCGCCGCGTGGAAACCTACTTGGAAACCGAGCGGATGACGCTCCGCCGCTTCACCGAGGCAGACGTCGACGACCTGACCGCCTTGCACGGCCACCCCGACGTTATGCGGCACATCGATGACGGCCGTCCCATTCCCAGGACCGTCGTCGAGGAGCAGCAGTTCCCGCACATCCTCCGCGAGTACGACGAACTCCCCAGCGGCCAGGGATGCTTCGCCGCGACAGAGAAGTCATCCGGGGCGTTCTTGGGGTGGCTCTCGCTGCGGCCCGCGACCAGTGTCGGCCTGAACGGCGGAACGGAGCTGGGCTACCGGATGCTCCCGTCCGCCTGGGGTCTGGGCTATGCCACCGAAGGCGCGCTGGCACTGGTGAACCACGCGTTCACCGAGCTGAAGATGGACCGGATCGTGGCCACCACGATGACGGTCAACACCGCGTCGAGGCGGGTCATGGAGAAGGCCGGCTTGTCCTTGATCCGCACGTTCTTCGAGGAGTGGGATGAGCCCATCGAGGGGGCCGAGCACGGCGACGTCGAATACGCGGTCACACGCGAAACCTGGGCCCGCCGGCGCGACCGCCAGTAGTCACCAATTCGGCGAATCCACAGATCTTGATAATGAATCGCGCATGCTGAAGGGAGCCTTCCGGCGAAACAGGGCAATGTCGCGGTGGAATCCCACCATGAGGTCGCCGGCAGGGGTGAAGACGGCGGTGCGTGGACTGCTGACCGCCAGGCACGCCGTCACGGTGCGGGAACGGAGGTCCCAGATCCGGGCCGTTCCGTCCCGGCTTCCGGTGACGGCCACGGGGGTGCCGTCGAGGGTGGTGCACGCCACCGCACGCACGGGCCAGACCGACCGCAGCCGGTCCTCCCCTGCACCTGCTGCCCCATCCCGTGGACACACACCACCCGGGCCACTACACCCACCCCCCCAGACGAGTACGACCGGCCCTGAGGCTCTACACCTACCAGCCTTCGGCCGCCCTCCGTAGGAAAACTCCCGCACCCGCCGTCGAACCCGCCGGTCGTCCCGGTGCCGCGCCTCCGGTGCCGCGTCCCCCGATGCCGCGCCTCCGGTACCGCGTCGCCCGGCAGGTGGACGCGGCGGCGGGGTAGGGTCCCGATCATGAACGACGGAATCGACGCTCCGGGCGTACCGGGCGTACCGGGCACGCTGGGCGCGGTGGGCAGCGACTCGACGGCGGACGCTCCTGGGCCGGACACCGCGGATCCCGAGCAAGAGGGGCTGCACGTCTGGGCCCGCGAGCACGGCATCACGGTCAACGATCGCGGCCGCATCCCGTCCCGCATCAGGGACGCGTACGAGCAGGCGCAGGCGACGGACGGTCCGGCCCCGCGCAACGCCTGACACCGCAACTCGGGTGGGCCACGGCGGCGTTCCGGGCGGGACTCCGCCGGACAGGGCCTAAACACCCCCGATCGGCCGCGTTTCCCCCGGTTTGCACCACCGCGTTGCATAGCGTCGGTGCCCTCCCGACCGAGCCGCGGTCGACAGGCCCAGGAGACCGGCTGCCGTGCAACGCAAGTGGTGGACCCTCGTCGCCGTTTCTGTCGCGACGTTCATGCTCCTGCTCGACATCACGGTGGTCAACGTCGCCCTGCCGTCGATCCGCAAGGACCTCGGTGCCAGCTTCACCGACCTCCAGTGGGTGTTCGACGCCTACGCGCTCTCCCTGGCCGCACTGGTGCTGACCGCCGGTTCGCTCGCCGACCGGCTCGGCCGCCGCCGGGCCTTCGCCGCCGGCCTGGTGATCTTCTCCGGCGCCTCGCTGCTCTGCGCACTGGCGCCGAACCCGACCTTCCTCAACGTCTCCCGGGCCGTCCAGGGTGTCGGCGGAGCGGTGATGTTCGCCGTCTCGCTCGCCCTGGTCGCCCAGGAGTTCCCGCCGGGCCGCGAGCGCGGCACCGCCATGGGCCTGTACGGCGCGACCATCGGCGTGGCGGTCGCGGTCGGCCCGCTGGTCGGCGGGGCGCTCACCGACACGCTCGGCTGGGAGTCGATCTTCTACCTCAACGTGCCGATCGGGGCGGCCGCCCTGGTGGTCACCTATCTCAAGCTGGCCGAGAGCCGCGACCCGAACGCCACCAGGGTCGACTGGGCGGGTGTCGCGACCTTCAGCACCGCCCTCTTCCTGTTCGTCCTGGCCCTGGTACGCGGCAACGCGGAGGGCTGGGGCAGCACGCTGATCGTCTCGCTGTTCGCCGGCTCGGCCGTGCTGCTCACCGCGTTCGTGGTGGTCGAACTCCGCGTCCCCGAGCCGATGCTGCCGCTCGGGCTGTTCCGGCGGCACGCGTTCACCGGGGTGCAGCTGGCCGCGTTCGCGGTGTCCAGCTCGCTCTTCGCGCTGTTCCTCTACCTGACGCTCTACCTGCAGAACTACCTCGGGCTCTCGCCGTTCGCGGCGGGCGTGCGCTACCTGCCGATCACGATGCTCAGCTTCGTCGTGGCCCCCGTGGCCGGCCTGCTGCTCTCGCGGGTGCAGGCGCGGTTGATGCTCTTCGTCGGGCTGGTCGCGGTCGGCGCGGGTCTGCTGCTGATGGGCGACGTCCAGGCCGACGACGAGTGGACGGGGCTGCTGGCCGGCTTCCTGGTCGGCGGCGCGGGCGTCGGCCTGATCAACCCGGTGATCGCGGACGTGGCGGTGAGCGTGGTTCCGAAGGAGAAGAGCGGCATGGCGGCCGGGATCAACGACACCTTCCGGCAGGTCGGCATCGCGGTGGGCATCGCCGTCTGGGGGGCGATCTTCGTCGGCCGGGGCGCCGACAAGGTCCGCGAGCTGACCGCCGGAACGCCGACCGCGGAGGGCTCCCAGCCTCGCGAGCTGATCGAGGCCGCCTCCTCCGGCAGTCTGCCGCAGGTACTGGACGCCGTGCCCGAGCCCGCCCGACAGGCCGTCCGGGACGCCGCCCGCGCGGGGTTCCTCGACGGCCTCAACACGGTGCTGCTGCTCGGCGGATTGGTCAGCCTGGTGGGCGCGGTGCTCGCGCTCTGGCTGGTCCGGGAGAGCGAGATCGACCGCGAGGAGGTGTGACACGGGGCGCGCCGACCGTCCCGGGTCCGCGGAGGGGCTCCCTCCGCGGACCCGGAACACGACCGGTCACGACGCGGCGTGACGGGGCATGACGGGGCTTGACATGGGCAGTACGTGGCTTGACGGGGCGGTACGTGGCATGGCGGGCCGTAGCTGGCCGTAGCGGGGTACGACGGGGCTTGGCCGCCGGGTATCCGGAGAGGCCGCCCCGGCTCCTCAGCCCTGGTACTGGACGACGATCTTGGTGAACTCGTACGGGGACTGCGCGATGCCGCTGCAGGCGTCGGCGTCCGCGCCGGAGCCGCAGGCGCGGTCGCGGTTGACCGCCCAGAAAGCGAAGCGGGCGAGGTGGTGCTGCTTCGCGTAGGCGAGGATGGTGCGGAAGTCGGCGGTGGTGACGGTCTCGCCGGCCTCGTCGGTCTTCCCGTTCATCGACGACACGCCGATGTGCCGGAACGCGGCGTCGTCGCTGTAGCCGTACGCGCTCTTGACCGCGGCCTTCAGTCCGTCCAGCGCGCCGACCGTGGCCTGGCCCATGGTGCCGCTGTGGCCACCGAAGTCGAAGGGCATGACCACCCAGCCGTCGTTGGCCAGCCCCGCCGCCGCGCCCCGCTTGATCAGGTCCTTGCCGGTGGCGTCCGGCCCGGTCGGGGTGGTGCCCATGGTGATGTAGGTGACGATGCCGGGGTTCTTCGTCTTGACGATCTTCAGGGCGTCCACCACCCGCTGACGGACCGTCGCGTTGGAGAACTCGGTGTTCTCGATGTCGATGTCGAGGGCCTTCAACCCGTAGGCGTCGATCACCTTCTGGTAGGCGCCGGCCAACGCGCTCGCACTGGAACACTTCTCGCCCAGCTTGTTGCCGCTCCACCCGCCGACCGAGACCATGACGTCGCCGCCGGCCGCCCGGATCGACTTGATCGCGGCCTCGTCGGAGCCGCCCGCCAGCGGCCGGCTGCCGTCCCACTTCGGGTTGCAGCCACCGTCGGAGAGGATGAAGGCGAGGGTGAACCACTTCACCCCGGTCGCCTTCATCACGTCGGTGGGCTTCTGGGGGCTGCCCCAGCCGAGGTACTCGTACGGCGCGGCGGCCATTCCCGGCACGGCGGCCGCGGCGGCGGGCGCCGCCTGCGCAGCTGCGGCGGCGTTCACGGGGGCCAGCAGCAGGGCGGCCGAACCGAGGGCGGTGGCGAGCAGCGGGGCGGTGAGACGGACCCCGATAGCCTTGTGCATGCCAACTCACTTTCGTCGAAGCCGCCGCACGGGGCGACGGGCCAGGGGGAGAGCAGAGGAACGGGGAAGCGGTGGAGCGGGAGAGCGGGGAAGCGGTGGAGCGGTGGAGCGGGAGAGCGTGCCCGCGGCAGCCATGATGGGCGCCACCAGAATCGGGGCACCGGAGCCACGCGGTCAATGACTTTCGTTAGGAAAGTTTCCCAATGGTCACCAGGGTCAACCTCCGATGCCGCCCCGCATCTTGACGAATCAAGTAAAGCTCCCTAACTTGAACGCCCTCACCCCCAGCCAGGAGCCCCACACTCCCCCGCCGCCCCCGGAGGCCCCGGTGTCATCCCCAGGTCTGTCCCGAAGAATCGGCCTCTTCCAGGCCGTCACGATCAACATGAGCCAGATGTGCGGCATCGGACCGTTCGTCACCATCCCGCTCATGGTCGCCGCGTTCGGCGGCCCCCAGGCGGTGATCGGCTGGATCGCCGGCGCCGTCCTCGCCCTCGCCGACGGCCTGGTCTGGGCCGAGCTCGGCGCCGCGCTCCCCGGCGCCGGCGGCACGTACGTCTACCTCCGCGAGGCCTTCCAGTACCGGACCGGGCGACTGATGCCGTTCCTCTTCGTCTGGACGGCGATGCTCTTCATCCCCCTGATCATGTCCACCGGCGTGGTCGGCTTCGTCCAGTACCTCGGCTACCTCTGGCCGTCGATGACGGACAGCCAGGGCGACCTGGTGGGCCTGGCGTTCGTGGCGCTGGTGGTCCTGCTGCTCTGGCGCCGGGTGGAGAACATCGCCAGGCTCACCACCGTGATGTGGGTGGTGATGATCGCCTCCGTCCTGGCCGTCATCCTCGCCTGCTACACCCACTTCAGCCCGGGCCGCGCCTTCGACTGGCCCGCGCACGCGGTCGAGTTGTCCCACAGCCAGTTCTGGCTCGGCTTCGCGGCCGGCCTGACCATCGGCATCTACGACTACCTCGGGTACAACACGGCCGCATACCTGGGCGCCGAGGTCCGACAGCCGGGACGGGTACTCCCGCGCGCGATCGTGCTCTCCATCGTCGGAATCATGGCGATCTACCTGCTGCTCCAGGTGGGCGTCCTCGGCGCGATGGACTGGCACGCCATGCTCGACCCGGACTCGGTGGCCTCCAAGTCGGTCGCCTCCGCGGTTCTTGAGAGCACCTGGGGCAAGGGTGCGGCCGACGTCGTCACGGTACTGATCCTGATCACCGCCTTCGCCTCCGTGCTGGCCGGGCTCCTCGGCGGATCCCGCGTGCCGTACGACGCGGCGCGGGACGGGGTGTTCTTCCGCGCCTTCGGCAGACTGCACGCGAAGCACGGCTTCCCGGTCTACGGGCTCGCCGCGATGGGCGTACTCACGGCGGCGGGCTTCCTGCTCGGGCGCCACCTCGGCAGCAACGCGGCCCACCCGCCGCTCACGGTGCTGATCAACCTGCTCACGACGGTGATGGTGATCGTCCAGGCGCTCGCCCAGATCGTCGCGGTGAGCGTACTCCGGCGCCGCCAACCCGGATTGGCCCGACCGTACCGGATGTGGCTCTACCCGGCCCCCGGCGTCGTGGCGGCCGTCGGCTGGCTGGTCATCTACGGTTACGCGGACCGCAACGCGCCCGGCTTCCACCCCATCGAGTGGTCACTGGCATGGGTGGCGGCCGGCGGCGGGGCGTTCCTGCTCTGGGCACGGACGGAACGGACGTGGCCGTTCGGACCGCGCGAGATACGGGAGCAGTTCGCCTCGGCCTGACGGACGTTGAAGGGCATGGCCTCGGGGCAACGGCTCCGAGGCCGCACCCGTTCACGGGAGTCGGCCCGCGATCCCCTTCTCGACACGACGCCTGATCCGCTCGAACGACTCGGGGAGGCCGTCCACCAACTCGGCATCGAGGCGGCGACGTTCAGCCCGGAGGAGCCGCGCGGCAGGGGCGCGGGAGCAGCGGACGAACCACCAGGGGTAGATGCGGTGGATCACTGGGCGCCACCCGGGGCGGTCCAGTGGATGCGCAGGTGGTGGACGCCCTCGGGGAGGACGACCGGGAGCGACAAGGGTCTGTTGTAGTTGAGGCGTTCAGCGACGACGCGCTCGGCGGCCGGACCGGTGAGGTAGTGCTCGAACCACTGCCACTGGGGCCTGCGGAGCGGGCGGAACCGGAGGGCGGACCAGAGCACATCCAGGTCGGCGGGGAGGAGGAGGTAGGCAATCGGACGGCGGGCCTCGGCGTTCTGGTCGCGCCGCATCGCGGACCGCGTCGTAAACCACTGGCCGATCGCAGCGTCCCGGAGGGAAGCTGTGCCCCATGACGACGACCTTAATCACCGGGGCCAACAAGGGCCTCGGCTACGAGACCGCCCGCCGCCTGATCGCCGCGGGCCACACCGTCTACCTGGGAGCGCGCAACGTCGAGCGGGGCAAGGCAGCCGCTGCCGAGCTCGGCGCCCGGTTCGTACAACTCGACGTCACCGACGATGCGTCGGTCGCCTCCGCGGTGGCCACCGTTGAGGCCGACGGCGCCGCCCTGGACGTCCTGGTCAACAACGCCGGAATCGAGGTGCGGTCACCCGAGGGCGAGATCATCGGCGCCGCGGAACTGACCGCCGACGTGATGCGGGAGGTGTTCGAGACCAACGTCTTCGGCCTGGTCCGGGTGACCCACGCCTTCCTGCCACTGCTGGAACGCTCCGCCGTCCCGGTCGTGGTCAATGTCAGCAGCAGCCTGGCCTCCCTGGCCCACGCCGGCAAGGGGTACCCGGGGGCCGCCTACCCGGTTTCCAAGACCGCGGTCAACATGCTCACCGTGCAGTTCGCCAAGGCGTTCCCGCGGATGCGGATCAACGCCGTGGAGCCCGGCTACACCGCGACGGACCTGAACCGGCACGAGGGCTCGCAGACCGTCGAGCAGGGCGCCGAGATCATCGTTCGGATGGCACAGCTGGGTCCGGACGGCCCGACCGGCGGCTACGTCGACGCGGCGGGTCCTCTGCCCTGGTAGGCGACGGGGTTGACGGGCGCCGCGCCGGGACCGGCGCGGGGCCCGTCCCGCCGCTCAGCTGTCGAACCAGACGACGAGCCGCACGTTGTCGTCACCGTGTGTCGAGGCCAGAGCCTCCATGACCGTCCAGACGGGCTTCCACTCGCCGTCCTCCGTCACCGCGTCCCTCCGGCGCATCGTCTCCGCGCGGTAGAGGATGTCGTCGATGAGCCATTCGCTACCCTCGAGCCACTCCTGCGGCTGCCCCATCGCCGAGTCCGGCAGGCCGACGGCCTGCGCGAACCGGGGGGGGACCAGGCGGCCTTGCCCGTCAGTCGGAGTCCGTCCGCCGTCTGCCGGTACTGGTGCAGCCGACCGTCGGGCCGCTCCGCGGGCTCGTTCCAGTCGACCGCCTTCAGTTCGACCCAGGTGATCCAGGTGACCCCCTGGACCGCCTCCCACACGGTGAACCGGTCCACTTCGGAGCGGACGGCCTCGGGGACGACGCCTCCGAGGCCGCACCCGTTCACGGGATCCGGCCCGCGAGCCCCTTGTCGACGCGTCGCCTGATCCGCTCGAACGACGCAGGGAGGTCGTCCGCCAACTCGGCATCGAGGCGGCGGCGTTCAGCCCGGAGGAGGCGCGCAGTGGGGGCACGGGAGCAGCGGGCGAACCACGCCTGCGGGCGCGTGAGCGGCGGCAGCGCGACCCGCTCATCCGTCACTCCCGCCGTCCTCCCGCGGCACCCCTGTGTCGCGTCGCCCGGCACGGTGCCGGGCCGGGCCGGGCCGGGCTACCACTGTGTGGCAGGGCCGCCGTCTTCGTCTTTGGCACCGAGCGCAGACTTCTCTGGCACTGAGAGCCCACGGATCCGTCCACCCGGTGAGTTGACCGGTATTGCGCTGGCTCGCGGGCCTGCCGATGCTCGACGATGGCATGTATACGTCACGCGGGGGGTGCACGTGAAAGCATCGGTCTCCACCACGAGCGTCAGCGCACGCGACGGCTTCGAGTGGTGGACCCACATGGTCGGTGACCTGGTCATGCCGGTGTCGGTCACCAGCACTCATGCAGACCGCTTCCGCGGCACCGCCACAGCCATCCCGCTGGGCGACACGGACATCTTCGGCTTCACCTTCTCCCCGATGTCAGCCCGCCGGGCTGTTGGCCACATCCGGCGCGGCGACCCGGAACAGTACTTCCTCTTCCTCGTCCACGGCAGTCCCATCGGTATCGACCAGCGTCGCAACACCTCCCTGCTCACTGCGGGGGACATCGCCCTCTTCGACTCTTCCCACCCCCTGAGCTGTGAGTTCCAGGACGAAGGACGCCTGCCACGCGTCACCCTGCTGCGGATATCACGGTCCGCCCTGCCACTGTCCCAGGACCGGACGGACCGACTACTCGGCACCGCACTGCCGGCACACACCGTTCCAGGGACGCTCCTTGCCTCGTACCTGACCGAGCTCCGGTCCCAGGCCGAGCGGTGCGAACCAGCCGAGCTGCGGCGCCTGGGCGGCATCGCGCTCGATCTCACCGCCGCCCTCCTGGCATCGGCGTCCGACAGTACCCTCGCGCTGCCCGCCGAGACCCGCCGGGAGGTCCTGCTGGCGCAGATCGGCGCCTTCATCGACCGCCACCTCGCCGACCCCGACCTCGGGCCGGCCGGCATCGCCGCCCACCACCACATCTCGGTCCGCGCCCTGCACCAGCTGTTCCGTTCCCAACCGGAGACCGTGGCCGCGACGGTCCGGCGCCGCCGGCTCGAACGCTGCCGCGCCGACCTCGCCGATTCCCGCCTGCGCGACCGTCCGATCGGTCCCCTGGCCGCCCGGTGGGGCTTCCTCCTGCCCGCCGAGTTCAGCCGGGCGTTCCGGGCCGCGTACGGCGTCACGCCCACCGAGTTCCGGCACGGGGCAGCCGCACGCCCGCCGAGGTCTGCGCCGAGGCACAAGTGATCCGGCACGGAGCCACAAGAGACCCGGCCCGTGCCGGGTGACGCTGGAATGCCTCCGTCGGGAGGGCGTCACCCGAGAACAAGAGAGAAGAGGACCAACCGTGTTGGGTAGGAAGACACTGCTCGCCGCAGCCGCCGCCCTCGGCGTCCTGGCCTTCCCGCTGGCCGGCGCCGGCCCGGCCTCCGCAGCGGCCCCGAGCCCCGGCTACCAGGTCGGGTGCTGGAGCAACTACTACTACTGGTGCGACCAGGTCGCCGCCAACGGCGTCGTCGCCGAACTGGACATTCACCGCGGTTCCGACACCGGAGGCCACGACCGGGCCACCGCCTGGCTGCACACGAGGACCTACGGCCAGAACCTCTGGGTCCTGACGTCCAACGGCAGCGGCGGCTGGGACTGGCTCGGCATACCGGCCACCAATGACATCGGCGGCGGCTGGTACGACACCGACTTCAGCAAGTCGGACGCCGGTGTCCTGATCAAGGTCGCCGTCTACAACTACGACACCGGCTCCTACATGTACACCAACGCGCACTGAACC
>NZ_JBHJUK010000072.1:0-42551 GCF_042266225.1 Kitasatospora sp. NPDC056181 | reverse complement strand
GTCTGGAAGGCGTACCCCTTCGCGGAGGACGCCGGGATCCGCGCCGCGAACCCCCGCAGCGCCGGGAGGCGCCGCCGCAGCCGGCCCGACGGGAGGCGGCGCCCCGCGAGCGGCGCCCGCGCAGCCGCAACCGGATGTACATCCCGGGCCTCGGCTGTCTGAAGGGCTGCCTGATGGTCCTGCTGGTGCTGGCCGTGGCCGCGGTGGCGCTGTGGAACTTCACGCCGCTCCCGCAGTACTGGGACAACGTCCAGGGCTGGTTCAACAGCGCGAGCGACTGGGTGAGCAGCGTCCTCGGGTCGAAGTAGTGGCGCGCGGGGCCCGGCGCGCACTCCGGACGCCGGGCCCCGACAGCAACATTGACGCTTTGTCGACAATTTCCGAGATTTATCGCCCGTCAGTGCCCGCCGGACCCCCTCAGGCGGCCCGCGGAGGGGGTCCGGGCGCGTAGGTTGGTCGCTGTTGTCCCGCCCCACCGAGCGCTCCGGACCCTCCCGGCGCGCTCCCGCCGCCCACGGAGCAGCATTGGCACGCAAGATCGGCAGCCGCTACACCGTCCACCAGGTGATCGGCCGGGGCTCGGCCGGGACGGTCTGGCTCGGCGAGGGGCCGGACGGCCCGGTGGCGGTCAAGCTGCTGCGCGAGGACCTCGCCGCCGACCAGGTGCTGGTCGGCCGCTTCGTCCAGGAACGCGCCGCGCTGACCAGCCTCGACCACCCCCGGGTGGTCGGCGTGCGCGACATGGTCGTCGACGGCAGCGACCTCGCCCTCGTGATGGAACTGGTCCAGGGCACCGACCTGCGCTCCCGCCTGGAGCGCGACGGCGCCCTCGCCCCGCAGACCGCCGTATCGGTCATCGCGGACGTCGCCGACGGCCTGGCCGCCGCGCACGCCGCCGGGATCGTGCACCGCGACGTCAAGCCCGAGAACGTCCTGCTCGACCTCGCCGCCGCCCCCGGGCCCGGTGGCGCCCCGCGCGCCAAGCTGACCGACTTCGGCGTGGCCCGCCTGGTCGACGCCCCCCGCCGGACCCGCGCGACCCGGATCATCGGCACCCCCGACTACCTCGCCCCGGAGATCATCGAGGGCCTGGAGCCGCGCGCCGCGGTCGACATCTACGCCCTCGCCACCGTCCTCTACGAGCTGCTGGCCGGCTCCACCCCCTTCGGCGGCGGGCACACCGGCGCGGTGCTGCGCCGCCACGTCACCGAGCAGGTGCCGCCGGTCCCCGGCCTGCCGGACGGCCTCTGGCGGATCATCTCCGAGTGCCTGGCCAAGGCCCCGGCCTCCCGGCTGCGCGCCGCCGAGCTGGCCGCGCGGCTGCGCGAGCAGCTGCCCGCCCTGGCGGGGCTCCCGGTGCTGGCCGTCCCGCAGCAGGGCCGGGCCCCGGCCGAGGAGCTGCTGACCCCCGGCGAGGCCGTGTACGCCGAGGTGGACGCCGGCCCCGGCACCCACAAGCGGCGCCGCGGCCCGGCCGTCCCGCTGGTGCCCGGCGCCGCCCCGGACTCCACCCGCGACACGCACACCAGCCTGCGCCGCCCCTCGGCCCAGGAGCTGGCCTCCTACGCGGCCGAGTCCCGGGCCCAGCGCACCGTCCCCGCGGCCCACCGGCGGGACCGCCAGGCGCTGCTGCGCCGCCGCCGGATGCTGGCCGTCCTGCTGGCCACGGTCCTGCTGCTGGCCGGTGCGGCCGCCGCCTGGACCGCCTTCGCCGCCACCGCGCCGGACACCGGGAAGCCGCCCCGTCCGGTGGTGCACTCCGCACCGCAGCGGGCCCCGTAGGGGATCGCGGGCGCCCGGTCGAAGCACCGGATGCACCCGGTGTCGCCAGGAGCCCCCCCGGGGGCATTACCCTGGGTGCGTGGCAGCCGTCGATCCTTCCGAAGAGCTCAAGAACCTCGAAACGACCATGGGGTCGATCGAGGCCGTCCTCGACCTGGACAAGATCCGGGCCGACATCGCGCGTCTGGAGGAGGAGGCAGCCGCCCCCGACCTGTGGGACGACCTCGCGAACGCGCAGAAGGTGACCAGCCGGCTCTCCTTCCTCCAGGGTGAACTGCGCCGGGTCGAGAACCTGCGCAGCCGCATCGACGACCTCGGCGTCCTGTTCGAACTGGCCGAGGCCGAGGACGACGCGGACACCCGGGTGGAGGCCGAGAACGAGCTGGCCTCCGTCATGAAGGCGGTCGAGGAGCTGGAGGTCCGCACGCTCCTCTCCGGCGAGTACGACGCCCGCGAGGCGCTGATCAACATCCGGGCCGAGGCCGGTGGCGTGGACGCCGCCGACTTCGCCGAGCAGCTGATGCGCATGTACCTGCGCTGGGCCGAGCGGCACGGGTACCCGACCGAGGTGTACGACACCTCGTACGCGGAGGAGGCCGGCATCAAGTCCGCGACCTTCACCGTCAAGGCCCCGTACGCCTACGGCACCCTCTCGGTCGAGCAGGGCACCCACCGCCTGGTCCGCATCTCGCCCTTCGACAACCAGGGCCGCCGGCAGACCTCGTTCGCCGGTGTCGAGGTGCTCCCGGTCGTCGAGCAGTCCGACCACGTCGACATCGACGAGTCGGAGCTGCGCATCGACGTCTACCGCGCGTCCGGCCCCGGCGGCCAGGGCGTCAACACCACCGACTCGGCGGTGCGCATCACGCACATCCCGACCGGCGTGGTGGTCTCCTGCCAGAACGAGCGCTCGCAGATCCAGAACAAGGCCTCGGCGATGAACGTCCTCCAGGCCAAGCTGCTGGAGCGGCGCCGCCAGGAGGAGCGTGCGGCGATGGACGCGCTCAAGGACAGCGGCAGCTCCTGGGGCAACCAGATGCGCTCCTACGTGCTGCACCCGTACCAGATGGTCAAGGACGTCCGCACCGAGTACGAGGTCGGCAACCCGCAGGGCGTGCTGGACGGCGACATCGACGGCTTCATCGAGGCCGGCATCCGGTGGCGCAAGCAGCGCGAGACCGCCGCGCAGTAGTGGTCACGGCAGGCGGGTCACGACCCGCCTGCCGTGACACGACGAAGGCCCCGACGGTGATCCGTCGGGGCCTTCGCGTACGTCTTCCGGGGTCAGGCCAGTGCCTGCCGGGCGATCAGCGCCACCGCGAGCAGGCCGGCCAAAAGGGCAAGCAGCATCGCGGGGGAGAGCACACCGAACGGGCCCTGCTGCTCCTGCAGCCGGGCACGGTTGGCGCGGCACACCGGGCACCGGCCATCGCTCACGCGGCCGTTGCAGTTGGCGCACACCAGATGGTCGCAGGTCATGCGATCTCCTCCTCGCTGCCTCAGCCAACGCACCGGACGGGGCTTTGGTTCCTTTTCTTGCCCTGTGCGGGGGAGCGGCCAACCCCGGCCGCCACCTCCACTCTGCCAGGTTCTGGCCGTTCCGGCCCCCGGGCTGTGAGATGCCTCCCAATTTTCTGGGCATAACCGGACATTCTCCCCCAAGTTCCAATTTCTGTCACGGCCCGACCCTGCGAGTCGGACGCGGCTTCGCGTATGGTCCCAAGCCGGGAGGGGCCCTTCCCCCTCCTTCCGCCCGTCCCCGGGCCGGGCGCCCGGGGTGGACCGACCGAGGACAGGCGCCGCCTAGGATGGCCTCCGTGATGCAGCCGTGATCAGATTCGACAACGTCTCCAAGACCTATCCCAAGCAGAACCGTCCCGCCCTGGACAACGTCTCGCTGGAGATCGAGAAGGGTGAGTTCGTCTTCCTGGTCGGCTCGTCCGGCTCGGGCAAGTCCACCTTCCTGCGCCTGTGCCTGCGCGAGGAGCGCCCCAGCACCGGCGAGGTGCACGTGCTGGGCAAGGACCTGGGCAAGCTGTCCAACTGGAAGGTGCCGCACATGCGCCGCCAGCTGGGCACCGTCTTCCAGGACTTCCGCCTGCTCCCCAACAAGACGGTCGCGCAGAACGTCGCCTTCGCCCTCGAGGTGATCGGCAAGCCCAAGAGCGCCATCAACAAGGTGGTGCCCGAGGTGCTGGACCTGGTCGGCCTCGGCGGCAAGGAGGACCGCATGCCGGGCGAGCTGTCCGGTGGTGAGCAGCAGCGCGTCGCGATCGCCCGGGCGTTCGTGAACCGCCCGATGCTGCTGATCGCGGACGAGCCCACCGGCAACCTCGACCCGCAGAACTCGGTCGGCATCATGAAGCTGCTCGACCGGATCAACCGCACCGGCACGACGGTGCTGATGGCCACTCACGACCAGGCCATCGTCGACCAGATGCGCAAGCGCGTCATCGAGCTCGACAAGGGGCTGCTGGTCCGCGACCAGGCCCGCGGCGTCTACGGGTACCAGCACTGATCCTCCTGCGCTGACCCGTGGGCCGCCGGCCCGTTCCGCCCGACCAGTACCGACCCTGGAGTTGTTACACGCATGCGCGCCCAGTTCGTCCTGTCGGAGATCGGTGTGGGTCTCCGCCGCAACCTGACGATGACCATCGCGGTCGTCGTCAGCGTCGCGCTCTCCCTCGCCCTCGCCGGTGCCTCGCTCCTGGTCCGTGACCAGGTCAACTCCATGAAGGGGTACTGGTACGACAAGGTCGAGGTGAGCATCTACTTCTGCACGAAGTCGGACGCCCGCAACTCGCCGCAGTGCCAGAACGGCGCGGCCACCGACCCGCAGATCGCCGACATCAAGTCCCAGCTGGACAAGATGGACTCGGTGGTCCAGTCCTCGACCTTCGAGAACTCCACCGAGGCGTACAAGCACTGGAAGGAGATGAACCCGGACAACCCGCTCATCTCCGTCCTCGGCCCGGACGCCATCCCGCAGTCCTGGCGGGTGAAGCTCAAGGACCCGACCAAGTACGACGTCATCCAGAGCGCCTTCGCCGGCAAGCCCGGCGTCAAGTCGGTCGAGGACCAGCGGAAGATCCTGGAGAACCTGTTCGGCCTGCTGAACGGCCTCCAGACCGCGGCGTTCGTGATCATGGTGCTGATGCTGTTCGTCGCCCTGCTGCTGATCGTCAACACCGTCCGGGTGTCGGCGTACAGCAGGCGGCGCGAGACCGGCATCATGCGCCTGGTCGGTGCCTCGAACTTCTACGTCCAGATGCCGTTCATCGCCGAGGCCGCGTTCGCCGCGCTGCTCGGTGCGGTGATGGCGTCCGGACTCCTCCTCGGCGGGCACTTCTTCGTCCAGGGCTGGCTGGCCGACCGGGTCCAGTTCATCCACTTCATCGGGCTCAGCTCGGTGCTGGCGGTGATACCGCTGCTGGTGGTGGTCGGTATGGGCATGGCCGGCATCGCGGCGTTCTTCACCCTCAGGAAGTACCTGAAGGTCTAGCACAACCCCGGAGCCCCGGCTCCGGACCGGCTCCGGAGCCCCCGCGGCCCCGGACGGCACTGCGCCGTCCGGGGCCGTCGGCGTTCCGCCGTCAGCCGTTCCGGCCCGCCGCGTCACGTGCTGCGCCTACACTCCGATGCCATGCTGCAAACTCCGCGCAGGGCACGCCAGGCGGCCACCCTCAGCCTGGTGTTCGGCGCCGTGCTGCTGGCCGGCGCCGCGACCGGAGCCTGGGGCGACCCGAGCGCGCCACCTCACCGCCCGTCCGCGGACGCGGCCCCGGCCGCCGCGGCCGGCGTCGCGGCCGGCCAGGACCCGGCCGGGGCGGCGCTCTCCGAGCAGCAGGCCGAGCACCTGATCGGTGCCAACGGCGACCGCTGGGGCGCCTACTACAGCGCCCAGGAGTACGCCGAGTTCAGCCAGGGCCTGGACGGCCGCTACCTGGGCGTGGGCCTCTCGGTCGGCCGCGGGCAGGACGGCGTCACCGAGGTCTCGCAGGTGCAGCCCGCCGGGCCGGCCGCGGAGGCCGGGATCGCCGCCGGCGACCGGCTGCTGCGGGTCGGTCCGGACCAGGCCGACCACCTGCCCGTGACCGAGGTCGTCGCCCGGCTGCGCGGGCGCGAGGGGGAGCGGCGGATCGGCTCCGAGGTCACCCTCGCCGTCCAGCGCGGGGACGGCGGCATCCGCGAGGTCCAGCTGCGCCGGGCCCTGCTGGACAGTCAGCAGGTCGCGGTCGAGCACCTGGACAAGGGGGTCCTGCGGATCACCGTGCGGGCCTTCACCAGCGGCGTGGCCGAGCAGGTGCGCGCCGCAGTGCGCGGCCCGCACACCGGGGTGGTGCTGGACCTGCGCGGCAACTCCGGCGGGCTGGTCGACGAGGCCGCCGGTACCGCCGGGGTCTTCCTGGACGGCGGCCCGGTCGGCTCGTACCAGGAACGCGGCGGGACCCGCGAGCTGACCGCCCCGCCCGGCGGCGACCAGCGCTCGCCGCTGGTGGTGCTGGTGGACGGCGGCACCATGAGCGCCGCCGAACTGCTCACCGGCGCGCTCCAGGACCGCAGCCGGGCCGTCGTGGTGGGCGGCCGGACCTTCGGCAAGGGCACCGTCCAGCAGCCCAGCCGGCTCGCCGACGGCGCGGTGCTGGAGCTGACCGTCGGCCGCTACTACACCCCGGCGGGCCGCTCCCCGGAGGGCACCGGCCTGACCCCCGACGTGCCCGCGTCCGGCTCCGAGGACGCCGGCGAGCTGGCCCTGCGGGTCCTGGCGGGCCTGGGGACGCGGACCTGACGCACCCGGGCCCGGCGCGTGCACGCGCGAGGGCCTGACGCGCGGGTAAAGGGGCTGCTCCGCACCGGGCCGAGGTGCGAGAATGGCCGCGCTATGGCAAAGGAAACCGGACAGAAGCTGATCGCGCAGAACAAGAAGGCGCGACACGAGTACACCATCCTCGACACCTACGAGTGCGGTCTCGTGCTCACCGGCACCGAGGTCAAGTCACTGCGCGAAGGGCGGGCCAACCTGGTCGACGGGTACGCCTACATCCAGAACCACGAGGCGTGGATCGACAACGTCTTCATCCCCGAGTACACCCAGGGGACGTGGACCAACCACGCCGCGCGGCGCAAGCGCAAGCTGCTGCTGCACCGGATCGAGATCCACAAGATCGAGGCCAAGGTCCGGGACGCCGGCCACACCCTGATCCCGCTCTCGCTGTACTTCAAGGACGGCCGGGTGAAGCTCGAACTCGCGCTCGCCGTCGGCAAGAAGCTGTACGACAAGCGTCAGACGCTGCGGGAGAAGCAGGACACCCGCGAGACGGCCCGTGCGGTGGCGGCGGCGCGCCGGCGTCAGAGCTGACACCCGGCGACGCCGGCGTTAATCCGCTGGACCCTCGCTGGTCGCCTCGCGTACTATGGCGCCAGCAACACGGACGGCAACGTCCGAGCTGTTTCTCAAAAAAACATGGGGATGATCGGTTTCGACAGGGGACGTCGAAACAGGAGAAGCGAGCCGAGGAACGCGGCAATGATCTCGTTAACCATCTGTCGCAAAAAAATAATCGCCAACTCTAAGCGCGATTCCCAGCAGTTCGCTCTCGCTGCCTAATAACAGCTAAGAGTGCTTGGGTGTCAGACCGGGGAGTTCCCGACCCGGACCCTGGCATAATCTAGGGAACTCAACCGTCCGCCCGGGCTGCGAGGGCGGATGGGAAATCAAACAGCAGCTGGGCCTGTTGGCGGCTTGTCCGCGTGACTGCCAGGGCCGAGAAACTCACAGCGGACTGCGCTCGGAGAAGTCCTGAATCCACTCCACTGGACCCGGGTTCGATTCCCGGCATCTCCACAACCCCATGTTGCACAGCGAAGGCCGCCCACCGCTCAGCGGAGGGCGGCCTTCGCGATTTCCCTCCCGGTGCGGCGCAACGGAGCGGCGGGGCGTAGGATCTTCCGTCCGCTCGTTTCCCAGAGCCGGACTCCCGCCGCTACCACCGAGGCCATGCAGAGCAATACGGACACCACCGCCGCCACCGACTCCGAGACCGTCCGCGAGCGCGAGATCGCCGGGGAGCAGCACCACCTGGACACGGTCTACCACCGCCTGGAGGAGAAGCTCGCCGAGGCCGAGTACATCCTGGAGGACGCCGCCAAGCGCGTCCAGGTCGGCACCCCCGGCGCGCTCGCCGAGCGCGACGCCCAGGTCTACCGGGCGGGCGCGCACCTCCAGCGGCTCAACAACGAGTTCGAGGACTTCCTCTTCGGCCGGATCGACCTCCAGCAGGCCGACGCTCCGGAGGAGCACGGCATCCCCTCGAACACCCCGCTCGACCCGGCCGACCCCGCCGTCGCCGAGACCCTCCACATCGGCCGGCTCGGTGTGCTGGACGCCGAGTACGGCCCGCTGGTGATCGACTGGCGGGCGCCGGCCGCCGCGCCGTTCTACCGGTCCACCCCGCTGGAGCCCGGCCGGGTCATCCGCCGCCGGGTGATCCGCTCCAAGGGCCGCAAGGTGGTCGGCGTCGAGGACGACCTGCTCCGCCCCGACCTCACCCCCACCCTGGACGGCCGCGAGCTGGCGGTGGTCGGCGACGGTGCGCTGATGGCCTCCCTCGGCCGCGCCCGCAGCCACTCGATGCGCGACATCGTCTCGTCCATCCAGAAGGAGCAGGACGAGGTGATCCGCGCCGCCGCGGCCGGGGCCACCCTGGTCACCGGCGGCCCCGGCACCGGCAAGACGGCCGTCGCCCTGCACCGCGCCGCCTTCCTGCTCTACCAGGACCGCCGCCGCTACGCCGGGGGCATCCTGGTGGTCTCCCCGACCCCGCTGCTGGTCTCCTACACCGAGGGCGTGCTGCCCTCGCTCGGCGAGGAGGGCCAGGTCGCCATCCGCGCGGTCGGCTCCCTGGTCGACGGCATCGAGGCGGGCGTCTACGACACCCCGGAGGCCGCCCGGGTCAAGGGTTCGGCCCGGATGGTGCAGCTGCTGCGCCGGGCCGCCAGGGCGGCGCTGGAGCTCGGCGCGCCGCAGGAGCTGAAGGTGGTCGCCCGCGGCGAGGTGCTGCGGCTGGACGCCGGCCGGCTCAAGGCCGTGCGCGGCAACGTGGTGGGCTCCGGCGGCACCCCGCTGAACCTGCTCCGCCCGCGCGCCCGCCGGCTGCTGCTGGACGCGCTCTGGCAGGAGGCGACCCGGCACCTGCCGAAGCCGTCCGACCACTACGCCCGTGAGCAGCGCCAGGAGGAGAAGGAGGCCTTCGACGACTACGTCTCGGACGAGGCGGCGTTCCTGGACTTCCTGGACGCCTGGTGGCCCGCGGTGACCCCGCGCCGGGTGCTCGGCACGCTGAAGCAGACCCGGCACACCAACCGGATCGCCCGCCGCGCCGTGACCCCGGAGGAGGCCCGGCTGCTGGCCGGCTCGTGGCGGCACCTGTCCGAGCGCGGCGAGGGCGAGCTGTCGGCGCACGACGTGGCGCTGGTGGACGAGCTCCAGGTGCTGCTCGGCGAGCCGGTCCGCCCGAAGGTCCGCGAGGTGGACGCGGTGGACCTGCTGAGCGGCCTGGACGAGGTCACCACGTTCGCGGACCGCAACTCCAGGCAGCGCGAGAGGGTGCCGGTGGAGCGCACCGAGTACGCGCACATCATCGTGGACGAGGCGCAGGACCTGACCCCGATGCAGTGGCGGATGATCGGCCGCCGCGCCCGGATGGCCACCTGGACGATCGTCGGCGACCCGGCGCAGTCCTCCTGGCCGTTCCCCGGCGAGGCGCAGGCGGCGCTGGACGAGGTGCTGTCCGGCAAGCCGCGCCGTCGCTACACGCTGACCGTGAACTACCGGAACCCGGCCGAGATCGCCGAGGTGGCGGCCAAGGTGCTGGCGCTGGCAGCGCCGGGCACGCCGTCGCCGAGCGCGGTGCGCAGGGTCGGCGTGGAGCCGCGCTTCGCGGCCGTCACGGACCCGTCGCCGGAGGCCTTCGGCGCGGCGGCCCGGGCGGAGCTGGAGCGGCTGCTGGGGGAGGTGGACGGCACCGTGGCGGTCGTCGTGCCGATGGATCGCCGGGCCGAGGCGGCCGGCTGGATCGACGGCCTGGGCGAGCGGGCGGTGGCGCTGGGCAGTCTGGAGGCCAAGGGCCTGGAGTACGACGCGACCGTGGTGGCCGACCCGACCGGGATCGCCGGCGAGTCGGAGGCGGGCCTGCGGGTGCTCTACGTGGCGCTGACCCGGGCGACCCAGCGGCTGACCGTGCTCTCCGGTCCGGACGACCTGCCGGACGCGGACGGCGTGCCGGCCCTGCTGGACGGCTGACCTGCTGACCGCCCGTCAGGGCGGGCGGCACGAAGAAGGCCCCTCCCAGGGCACGAAGAAGGCCCCTCACCGACGGTGAGGGGCCTTCAGACGTTAATGACACCGACCCGCCATGCTCGCCTCGCGGCAAGTGGTCCCTCGAAGGGACGAAGGTTGGGCCCGGGGGCTTGGATCGAGCCGGTGTCCCGTCCAATGTAACGCATCGGCCCGCTGAGGCAAGAAGTTGTCGACTTCGCACACTCAATGAACGTTATTTCTGGCTACAGCCTGGTAGGTGCGACGATCGAGGTCTAGCATGCGCAGGCGAAGCCTTCAACAATCTGTTGAAGCAACTGAGGACGGAAGAAGGAACGTCGATGGCGACGGTGCCCAGTGTCTCCAACTCGATCACGGTGCGGCTGGAGGTCCCGGCCAGGGGCAATGCCGTCAGTGCGATCACCACGGCCGTCGAGTCCTCCGGCGGTTCGGTCACCGGCCTGGACGTCACCGCCTCCGGCCTGGAGGCGCTGCGGATCGACGTGACCGTGGCCGCGTCCTCGGTCGCCCACGGCGAGGAGATCGTCGAGAAGCTGCGCACGATCGACGGCGTGTCGATCGGCAAGGTCTCCGACCGTACCTTCCTGATGCACCTCGGCGGCAAGATCGAGATGTCCTCGAAGCTGCCGATCCGCAACCGTGACGACCTCAGCATGATCTACACCCCGGGTGTCGCCCGGGTCTGCATGGCGATCGCCGAGAACCCCGAGGACGCCCGCCGCCTCACCATCAAGCGCAACAGCGTCGCCGTGGTCACCGACGGTTCGGCGGTGCTGGGCCTGGGCAACATCGGCCCGGCCGCCGCGCTGCCGGTGATGGAGGGCAAGGCGGCCCTGTTCAAGCGCTTCGCCGGCATCGACGCCTGGCCGATCTGCCTGGACACCCAGGACACCGACGAGATCGTGGCCATCGTCAAGGCGATCGCCCCCGGCTTCGCCGGCATCAACCTGGAGGACATCTCCGCGCCGCGCTGCTTCGAGATCGAGGCCCGGCTGCGCGAGGCCCTGGACATCCCGGTCTTCCACGACGACCAGCACGGCACCGCGATCGTGGTGCTGGCCGCGCTCACCAACGCGCTCAAGGTGGTCGGCAAGGACATCTCCGAGATCCGCGTGGTGATGTCGGGCGCCGGCGCCGCCGGTACCGCGATCCTCAAGCTGCTGCTGGCGGCCGGCGTCGAGCACGCCACCGTCGCGGACGTGCGGGGCGTGGTCCACCAGGGCCGTGAGGACCTCAACGACTCGCTGCGCTGGATCGCCGAGCACACCAACCGCTCGGGCCGCACCGGCAGCCTCAAGGAGGCCGTGGCGGGCGCCGACGTCTTCATCGGCGTCTCCGCCCCGAACGTGCTGGACGGCGACGACCTGGCCACCATGGCGCCGGACGCGATCGTCTTCGCGCTGGCCAACCCGGACCCGGAGGTCGACCCGGCGATCGCCCGGCAGACCGCCGCCGTGGTCGCCACCGGCCGCAGCGACTTCCCGAACCAGATCAACAACGTGCTGGTCTTCCCGGGCGTCTTCCGCGGCCTGCTGGACGCCCAGAGCCGGACGGTCAACACCGAGATGATGATCGCCGCCGCCCGGGCGCTGGCCACCACCGTCGCCGACGACGAGCTGAACGCCAACTACATCATCCCGAGCGTCTTCCACAAGGACGTCGCGAAGACGGTGGCCGCCGCCGTCCGTGACGCCGCGCTGGCCGGCGTGCAGGAGGAGCGCGAACCGTCCCGTCCGACCCCGGGCATCGTCGGCACCCTCGACACCTCCTCCTTCCCCTCCGTCAAGCTCTGACGGCGGCCCCGCGGCGCGTGTCGCGGATCGGTCAAATGACCGAATAGCGCGCTTACCCACCCAAGCCCGCCCCGAACCCTTGCGACACAAGGGCGAGGGGCGTGTTTGGGCTTGTCGTGCCTAGGGCGTACGGTAGCCCTGCACGGGGCAGGCGTGTCCGACAAGTACGGAACGTCCCCCTGGTCTTCCGGCGTGTCGTCCCGACCGCCGCCCGCGCCCGGTCCGCCGGAGCCGACGGAGCATCACACCTCCGGCGGGCGGGCGTTGTTCGGGTGGCTCGGCCGGGGCCCGATTGGCTTTCTCGGGGCCGGACGGGGCAGGATTCGTATCCGGGCAGGCAGGCGGGCCTTCGACGGCACCGGCGCCGCGGCACGGGGTACGAACCCGGCCTGCGACCACGCATTGCCTGAATGAGCACAGTGTGCGGACCTGCGGCCTATCCGGGTGCCCCCCGGAGGGAGCACCGATGGGCCCCCGCACACCGCAAGCGAACAGACCACAGGAGTACACATGAACCGCAGTGAGCTGGTGGCCGCGCTGTCCGAGCGCGCCGAGGTGACCCGCAAGGACGCCGACGCCGTTCTGGCCGCCTTCGCCGAGATCGTCGGCGAGGTCGTCGCCAAGGGCGACGAGAAGGTCACCATCCCCGGTTTCCTGACCTTCGAGCGCACCCACCGCGCTGCCCGCACCGCCCGCAACCCGCAGACCGGCGAGCCGATCCAGATCGCGGCCGGCTACAGCGCCAAGGTGAGCGCGGGCTCCAAGCTCAAGGAAGCCGCCAAGGGCGCCTGAGCAACCCCTTGAACGCCGAGAGGCCGGGTTCCCTTCGGGGAGCCCGGCCTCTCGCCGTCGGTGGGGCCGCCGGTCAGGCGGTGACCAGCTGCTCGCTGGGCAGCTCGACGTGGGCGCCGAGGTCGCGCAGCTTCTCCATGAAGTTCTCGTAGCCGCGGTTGATCAGGTCGATGCCGTGCACGGTCGAGGTGCCCTCGGCCGCCAGCGCCGCGATCAGGTACGAGAAGCCGCCGCGCAGGTCCGGGATGACCAGCTCGGAGCCGATCAGCTTGGACGGGCCGGAGACGACCGCGGAGTGCAGGAAGTTGCGGGCGCCGAAGCGGCACGGGGTGGCGCCCAGGCACTCGCGGTAGAGCTGGATGTGGGCGCCCATCTGGTTCAGCGCGCCGGTGAAGCCGAGCCGCGACTCGTACACCGTCTCGTGCACGATGGACAGGCCGGTGGCCTGGGTCAGCGCGACCACCAGCGGCTGCTGCCAGTCGGTCTGGAAGCCCGGGTGCACGTCGGTCTCCAGGGCGATCGCCTTGAGCTCGCCGCCCGGGTGCCAGAACCGGATGCCCTCGTCGTCCACCTCGAAGGCGCCGCCGACCTTCCGGAAGGTGTTGAGGAAGGTCATCATCTCCAGCTGGCGGGCGCCGCGGACGTAGATGTCGCCCTTGGTGGCCAGTGCCGCGCAGGCCCAGGAGGCGGACTCCAGGCGGTCCGGCAGCGCGCGGTGGTTGTAGCCGGAGAGCTCGTCGACACCGGTGATCAGGATGGTCCGGTCGGTGCCCATGGTGATGATCGCGCCCATCTTCTGCAGGATGCAGATCAGGTCGACGATCTCCGGCTCGACGGCCGCGTTGCGCAGCTCGGTGACGCCCTCGCAGAGGACGGCGGTGAGCAGGACCTGCTCGGTGGCGCCGACCGACGGGTAGGGCAGCTCGATCTTGGTGCCGCGCAGCCGCTGCGGGGCGACCAGGTAGGTGCCCTGCGGGTGCTTCTCGATGGTGGCGCCGAACTGGCGGAGCACCTCGAAGTGGAAGTCGACCGGGCGGCCGCCGATGTCGCAGCCGCCGAGGCCCGGGATGAAGGCGTGGCCGAGGCGGTGCAGCAGCGGGCCGCAGAACAGGATCGGGATCCGCGAGGACCCGGCGTGCGCGTCGATGTCGGCGACGTTGGCGCTCTCCACGTGGGAGGGGTCGAGGATCAGCTCGCCCTCCTCGTCACCGGTGCGCACCGTCACGCCGTGCAGCTGGAGCAGGCCGCGGACCACCTTGACGTCGCGGATGTCCGGGACGTTGCGCAGTCTGCTGGGTCCCTGCCCGAGCAGGGCGGCGACCATGGCCTTGGGGACCAGGTTCTTCGCACCACGGACGCGGATCTCGCCTTCGAGCGGGTTTCCGCCGTGAACCAGCAGGACGTCGTCGGTCATCGTTCTCGCAATCCGGGGTGCCAGAGGAGTGGGTGGGGCTCCGGTCGGGAGCCGGCGGTGGACCGGTCGTACGGGCGCGTTCGGGCCCCCGGCGTGACCGAGTCGGCACCGTATAAGGGCGTCCACCATCAGTAGATGGTAGTGGGCGTATCGGTGGTTCCCGTGAGCCTCTCCCGTGATGGTGCTCTCTCGGGGTGGTGTCGCGCCCGCCGGTGCGTCCGTACGGGTGTTCGCGCGGCGCGGCGGCGGCCGGGCGGACGGTCTCCGTGTTGCGGTGTCCGCCCCCGGGGGTTCTGCGGGATCATGTGAGGCATGACGGCGGCCCATTCGCACGGAGGCCGGTCCCACACCGGCCGTTTGCTCGTCGCGACCCCCGTGCTCACCGACCCGAACTTCGCGCGGGCGGTGGTGCTCCTCCTCGACCACGACGCCGAGGGGGCGCTCG
Organism: Kitasatospora sp. NPDC056181; assembly: GCF_042266225.1. Lineage (NCBI taxonomy): Bacteria > Bacillati > Actinomycetota > Actinomycetes > Kitasatosporales > Streptomycetaceae > Kitasatospora > Kitasatospora sp. NPDC056181. Next base: position 27,987 of record NZ_JBHJUK010000072.1, on the reverse strand, counting down.
GCGTCGTCCTGAACAGACCGACGCCGGTCAAGGTCGGCAGTGTGCTGGACGGCTGGGGCGGCCTGGTCGGTCCGCCGGCCGTGGTGTTCCAGGGCGGACCGGTCGCCCTGGACTCGGCGCTCGGCCTGGCGGTGGCGCCGGGGGAGCCGGGCACCGTCGAACCGCTCGGCTGGCGGCGGGTGCACGGCGCGATCGGCCTGGTGGACCTGGAGGCGCCGCCCGAGGTGCTGGCCGGGGAGCTGGGCGGGCTGCGGATCTTCGCCGGGTACGCGGGCTGGTCGCCGGGGCAGCTGGAGGCGGAGGTCGACTCCGGCGCCTGGTACCTGGTGGACTGCGAACCGGGCGACATCTCCAGCCCCGAGCCTGAGCGGCTCTGGCGTGCGGTGCTGCGCCGCCAGCGCGGCCCGCTGGCACTGCTCGCGACGTACCCGGACGACCCCACGTTGAACTGACGTGCGACCGTCCCGGGCGCGACACTGGCCCGCTTTCCCGGGGCCCCCATAGACTTGGCACTCATGAGCACTCTTGAGCCCGAGCGCGGCCTCGGCACCGGCACCCTGGTCGAGCCCGTCCCGCAGGTGTCCAACGGGGACGGCGACCACGAGCGCTTCGCGCACTACGTCCAGAAGGACAAGATCATGGAGAGCGCGCTCTCCGGATCCCCCGTGGTGGCGCTCTGCGGCAAGGTCTGGGTGCCCGGGCGCGACCCGAAGAAGTACCCGGTCTGTCCGATGTGCAAGGAGATCTACGACGGCATCGGCAAGCCCCAGGACGGCAAGGGCGGCGACGACAAGTAGCCCGCCGGCCCCGGCCGTTTTGCACAGTGGACCATTTCGCGAAGTGGTCTATGCCAATTGAGCCGGGCGGGGGCAGGATGGCGGGATGGACCTCATCCCCGCCCCCTTGAGCTCCGTCCGCCTCCAGGACCAGGACTTCCCCCTCGACCGCGGCACCGCCCTCACCGCCCCGCCCGCGCTGGCCGGTGCCGAGCGGTGGCTGCGGACCTCGCTGACCGCGGCGACCGGACTGCCGCTCGCCCCCGGGCGGCCCGGCGAGGGCGTCGAACTGGTGCACGACGAGACGCTGGCCGGCGAGGCGTACCGGCTCTCGGTACGCCCCGGCCACGCCGTGATCACCGCCGGAGGCCCCGCCGGCGCGCTCTGGGGCGCGCAGACGCTGCGCCGGCTGCTCGGCCCGGACGCCTACCGCCGGGCCCCGCTGCGGGGCGGCGGCTGGGTGCTGCCGGGCACCGACATCGAGGACGCCCCCCGCTTCGCCTGGCGCGGCGCGCTGCTGGACGTCGCCCGGCACTTCCTCCCCAAGGCCGACGTCCTGCGCTTCGTCGACCAGCTCTCCGCGCACAAGCTCAACGTGCTGCACCTGCACCTGACCGACGACCAGGGCTGGCGGCTGGAGATCAAGCGCTACCCGAGGCTGGCGGAGCAGGCCTCCTGGCGCGAGCGCTCGATGGTCGGCTACCGGGCCGGCGGGCGGCGTGACGACCGCCCGCACGGCGGCTTCTACACCCAGGACGACGTGCGCGAGATCGTCGCGTACGCCGCCGAGCGGGCGGTCACCGTCGTCCCGGAGATCGACCTGCCGGGCCACTCGCAGGCCGCCATCGCCGCCTACCCGGAGCTGGGCAACACCGACGTGGTGGACACCGCGGCGCTGGGCGTCTGGACCGACTGGGGCGTCAGTCACCACGTGCTCAACCCCTCCGAGGCCACCCTCCGCTTCTTCGAGGGCGTGCTGGAGGAGGTGCTGGAGCTCTTTCCGTCCGAGTTCATCCACCTCGGCGGCGACGAGTGCCCCAAGGAGCAGTGGAAGGACAGCCCGGCCGCCCAGGCGCGGATCCGGGAACTGGGCCTGGCCAACGAGGACGAGCTGCAGAGCCACGTGATCCGGCACTTCGACCGCTGGCTGGCCGGGCGCGGGCGCCGACTGATCGGCTGGGACGAGATCCTGGAGGGCGGCCTGGCCCCCGGTGCGGCCGTCTCCTCCTGGCGCGGCTACGGCGGCGGGATCGCCGCCGCGCAGGCCGGTCACGACGTGGTGATGTGCCCCGAGCAGCACGTCTACCTGGACCACCGGCAGGCGCCGGGCCAGGACGAGCCGGTCCCGGTCGGCTTCGTCCGCACCCTGGAGGACGTCTACCGGTTCGAGCCGGTGCCGGCGCAGCTGGACGGGGCCGCGGCCCGCCGGGTGATCGGCACCCAGGCCAACCTGTGGACCGAGTTCATGGACAGCGCCCGGGACGTCGACTACCGGGCCTTCCCCCGGCTCGCGGCCTTCGCCGAGGTCGCCTGGTCCGCACTGCCCGCCGACCCGGCCGCGCGCGACTACGCCGGCTTCGAGCGCCGGATGGAGGCCCACCGGGCCGTGCTGGACGCGCTCGGCGTCGAGTACCGGCCGGCCGCCGGGCCGCACCCCTGGCAGCGCCGGCCCGGCGTGCTCGGCCGCCCGCTCGACGGACCGCCGCCGGCCGTCTGACGGACGAGGGTCCCCGAGGCGATCGGGAACTTCTGAGTGGTCATCCGACGTCAAGAACAGATGAACATCTGCTTCGGCCCGGTCCGGGCCGGAGCAGATACCGCCCGGTATCCGTCCCAATCGGGCAGTTCCGTTCGCCCGCCCCGAAATGATCATCGAGCATTGTGTGCCAGAGTTGCCCAACCCGGCCCGATCGCCCGTACCCTACGGGCCAGGCCGGGCTGCCGACGCGGACACCCCGGCCGAGGCCCGCGGGCGGCAGGCGATCGATGAGCAAGTGGAGCACGGTGGGACCCAGGTGAACCGGACGATCATGCTGCCGGCCTCCCTCGACGAGGCCGTCGACGCGCTGGCCTCCCACCCGGCCGCGGTGCCGGTGGCCGGCGCCACCGACCTGATGGAGGCCGTCAACGCCGGACGGTTGCGCCCCGCCGCCCTGATCGGCCTCGGCCGCATCACCGAACTGCGCGGCTGGCGGTACGAGGACGGCGGCACCGCCGTCCTCGGCGCCGGGCTCACCCACGCCCGGATGGACCGGCCCGACTTCGCCGCGCTCATCCCCGCCCTCGCCGACGCCGCCCGCACCGCCGGACCCCCGCAGGTGCGCAACGTCGGCACCCTCGGCGGCAACATCGCCACGGCCGCCCCGGCCGGCGACACCCTCCCGGTGCTCACCGCCCTGGAGGCCAGCGTCACCCTCGCGCGGGCCGGCGCCACCCGCGAGGTCCCGGTCAGCCACCTGCTCACCGGCCTCGACCCGCTGCGCCCCGGCGAACTGCTCACCTGGGTGCGCGTCCCGCTGCTGCACGCCCCGCAGGTCTTCCTCAAGGCCACCGGCCGCAGCGGCCCGGCCCGCGCCACCGCCTCCGTCGCGCTCGTCCTCGACCCCGCCCGGCGCGCCGTGCGCTGCGCCGTCGGCGCCGTCGCCCCCGTACCGCTGCGGCCGATGGAGGCCGAGGCGTGGGTGGCCGGCTGCATCGACTGGGACGGCAGCCGCGAGATCGACCCGGCCGCGACCGCCGCCTTCGGCGAGTACGTGGCCGCCGCCTGCGTGCCCGACAGCTACGGCGCCGAGGGCGCCTGGGAGGCCGTGACCGAGGGGCCGAGCGCGGCCGCCGTCCGGCTACGGCGTACCGTGTCGGTGCTGGCCCGACGGGCACTGGGAAGGGCGCTGAAGTGACCACTGACCCCATCGAGACCCTCGACGCCGGTCTGTTCGACCATGCGCCCGTCAGTCGCGAGCTGCGCCCCTGCGCCTCCTACACGCTGCGGGTCAACGGCTTCGAGCGGCCCGTCACCGACGCCTGGATCGGCGAGAGCCTGCTCTACGTGCTGCGCGAGCGGCTCGGCCTGGCCGGTGCCAAGGACGGCTGCGAGCAGGGCGAGTGCGGCGCCTGCTCGGTGCAGGTCGACGGGCAGCTGGTGGCCGGCTGCCTGGTGCCCGCCGCACTGGCCGCGGACAGCGAGATCAACACCGTCGAGGGCCTCTCGGCCGCCGGCGGCGCCAGCGACGTCCAGCAGGCGCTGGCCGAGTCCGGCGCGGTGCAGTGCGGCTACTGCACGCCCGGCATGGCGATGGCCGTCCACGACCTGCTCCAGCGCAACCACCGGCCCACCGACGTCGAGGCCCGTCAGGCGCTCTGCGGCAACCTCTGCCGCTGCACCGGCTACCGGGGCGTGCTGGCCGCGGTCCAGAGCATCGCCGACGCGCGCGCGGTCGAGACCGAGGACGCCGGGGACGCGCCCGCCGGGGAACCGGCCGGGGAGGCCGCCGCCCAGAACGCGGGGACCCCGCTCCCGGCCGCGCCGGAGGAGCCCGGGCGGACGGCGGAGCCGACGGTGTACACCGACGAGGACGCCTGGATCGAGCACGTCCCGCAGCCGCCCGCCGAGGAGGTCCGGGCCGCCGTCGGGACCACCGCCGGCACGGGCGTCGGCGTCGGCATGCAGTACGGCACGCCGGACGGCCAGGGCGGCTACGACACGGGCGTCTACGACACCGCGGTGCTGCCGCCCGTGCCGGGCATCCCCGCGCAGGCCGACGGCCAGGGCTACTACCCGCAGCAGGGCTACCCCGAGCAGACCGTCTACCAGGAGGCGGGCGGCCAGGAGAGCGCCGGGCACGGCACGGGCGTGCACGACGTCGGCATGCAGGGGATGGGCGGGCAGCCCGCCCCGGTCCACGGCGGCTACGTACCCGGCGCCTTCCCCGGCGGCGGCTATCAGCAGCCCGGCTACGAGGCCGCCCCGCCGTACGAGGCCGCCTCGCCGTACGACGGCCCGGTCTACGAGCCGACCCCCGCGCACGGCGTCCCCGTACCCGCCGCCGCCTTCGACGGCACCGGGTACGACGGCACCGCCTTCGACGGCCCCGGCTTCGAGGCCCCCGCCTTCGACGGCACGCCCGCGCACGGCACGCCGTACGTCGCCACGCCCCCGCACGGCGTCCCGGCCGAGGGCACCGCCCCCGCCGGCGTCCCGTACGGTGCCACCCCCGCCCACGGCATCCGGCTCCCCAAGGACGACCACGCATCATGACGTCGCCTACCGACATCGGCGCAGCACCCCAGCAGGACGGTGACGAGGGCGGCGCAGCGGAGCCGTTCGGGCTCGGCAGCTCCCCGCTGCGCAGCGACGCCCTGCCGAAGGCGCTCGGCATCTACCCCTACGCCGCCGACCTCTGGGCCGAGGGCCTGCTCTGGGGCGCGGTGCTGCGCTCGCCCCACCCGCACGCCCGGATCAACGGCATCGACACCTCCGCCGCGCTCGCCCTGCCCGGCGTGCACGCCGTGGTCACCGCCGCCGACCTGCCGGCCGGCCCGGACGGCGGCTTCGACGGCGCCCCGGCCGGCCCGATCGTCGCCGACCGGCCGGTGCTCGCCGCCGGGGTGGTCCGCCACCACGGCGAGCCGGTCGCCGCCGTCGCCGCCGACCACCCGGACACCGCCCGCCTCGCCGTCGGCCTGATCGTCGTCGACTACGAGCCGCTGGAGGCGGTCACCGACCCCGAGCAGTCCTTCACCGCCCCGGCGCTGCACCCGGACGGCAACCTCTTCCGCCACCTGCCGCTGCGCACCGGGGACCCGGAGGCGGCCGGCGAGATCGTCGTCGAGGGGCTCTACCAGGTCGGACGCCAGGACCCGGCGCCGCTGGGCGCCGAGGCGGGACTGGCCGTGCCGCGCCCGGACGGCGGCGTCGAGCTGCACCTGTCCTCCACGGACCCGCACGGGGACCGCGACCGCACCGCCACCTGCCTCGGCCTGGAGCCGGACCGGGTGCGGCTGGTCGTCACCGGCGTGCCCGGCGCCACCTCCGACCGCGAGGACCTCTCCTTCCAGGTCACCCTGGCGCTGCTGGCACTGCGCACCGGCCGGCCGGTGAAGATGACGCTCACCCGCGAGGAGTCCTTCCACACCCACACCTCCCGGCACCCCGCGCTGCTGCGCTACCGCCACCACGCCGACGCCGAGGGCCGGCTGGTCAAGGTCGAGGCGCAGATCCTGCTGGACGGCGGCGCGTACGCGGACGTCTCCGCCGAGGCGCTGGCGGCCGCCACCGCCTTCTCGGTCGGCCCCTACGTCTGCCCGAACGTCTTCGTGGACGCCTGGGCGGTGCGCACCAACAACCCGCCGGCCGGCCGGATGCGCGGCGAGGGCGCGCTCCAGGCCTGCTTCGCCTACGAGTCCCAGCTCGACCAGCTGGCCGCCCGGGTCGGCGTCGACCCGGTCGAGATCCGCCGCCGCAACGCCATGGCCACCGGTGACGCGATGCCCACCGGACAGGCCGTCACCTGCCCCGCGCCGGTGGCCGCGCTGCTGGAAGCCGTCTCCTCGGAGCCGTTGCCCGCGCTGCCGGTGGACGACCCGGACGCCGAGTGGCTGCTGCCGGGCGGGCCCGGCGGTGCCGGTGACCCGGCGGCGGTGCGGCGCGGCATCGGCTACGCGGTCGGCATGGTGCACATGCTGGGCGCCGAGGGCGAGGACGAGGTCTCCACCGCGACGGTGCGGGTCAGCGGTGACCACGCCACGGTGATCTGCGCGGCCGTCGACTCGGGGCAGGGCTTCGCCACCCTGGCCCGGCAGATCGTGCAGACGGTGCTGGGCGTCAGCGAGGTGTACATCGCGCCGGCCGACAGCGACCAGTCGATCGCCGGGCCGTCCGCCCGGGGCCGGCACACCTGGGTCTCCGGCGGCGCGGTCGAGCGCGCCGCACTGATGGTCCGTCACCAGCTGCTCCAGCCGATCGCCGCCAACTTCGGGATGTCGGTCGAGCTGCTCCAGATCTCCGACGGGAAGATCACCTCGTACGACGGGGTGCTCGGCATGCCGGTCGCCGAGGCGCTGGAGGGCAAGGAGCTCTGGGCCACCGCGCAGTGCCGCCCGCACCCGACCGAGCCGCTGGACGAGGCCGGCCAGGGCGACGCCTTCGTCTCCATCGCGTTCTGCGCGATGCGGGCCGTGGTGGACGTGGACATCGAGCTCGGCGCCGTCCGGGTGGTCGACATGACGGTGGCCCAGGACGTCGGCCGGGCGCTCAACCCGCGCCAGATCGAGGACCGGATCGAGGCGGGCGTCGCCCAGGGCGTCGGCCTGGCCCTGCTGGAGGACCTGCGCACCGAGGGTGGGCTGCTGATGAACCCCTCCCTCACCGGCTACCGCCTGCCGACCGCCCTGGACACCCCCGAGGTCCGGATCGCCGCCCTGCTGGAGGAGCGCGACGTGGTCGCCGCCTTCGGCGCCAAGGCGGTCAGCGCCGCCCCGGCCGTGGTCGCCCCCGCCGCCGTCGCCGCGGCGGTCCGCGCCGCGACCGGTCTGCCGGTGGGCCGCCTGCCCATCCGGCCCGAGGACGCCGTCACCGGCTGACCCGCCGGAGGGCGGCCGGCCGGCCGCCCCCCGGCGAATTCCCGGGAAATTCCCCGGGGTGAAATGGAACGACGAATTGCCGGTCGGCGGAATCAGCGCCGACCGGCAATTCGTTTCACGGAGGCCATGACGGGAATCGAACCCGTGTAAACCGCTTTGCAGGCGGTTCCCTCAACCACTCGGGCACACGGCCGTGGGGGGTGGAGCTGTACTGCGGGTGCGGCTCAGGCGCAGCGGCAGCAGTGACAGGCGCGACAACACCGGGGAGCGGCGGCACAGGTGCGGGGGGCCGCGGGGGCCGCCGTCTTCCTGTCCATTGCCGACTCCTGTCGTCGTTCGCCGTGTTGGTGAATTCATCTTGGCGGAATGGGCGGGAGAACGTCAATATCCGTTTGTAAATTCTGTATGGCGGATTGTGCTACCGTCGAAGACAGGTGGCCGCTCGAAGGCCGCCCCGGACGAGCGCGTCGTACCCGGTGACGACAAGACGGCGCAGCACAGCGGCAACCCGGCCGCTGCTGACTGCGGAGGTGCTGTCGTCATGGCGTGGCTCGTTCTGATCGTTTCCGGCGTCCTGGAAACCGTCTGGGCGGTGGCCCTTGAGTCGTCCAAGGGGTTCTCCCGGCTCGTCCCCACCGTCGTCTTCGGCATCGCGCTGGCACTGAGCATGGGCGGCCTGGCGTACGCGATGCGCTCCATCCCGATCGGCACCGGCTACGCGGTCTGGGTCGGCATCGGCGCGGTCGGCACCGCGCTGTACGGCATGGCGGTGCTGGGGGACTCGGCGACGGCGGCCCGGATCGGGTGCCTGCTGCTGATCGTCTCCGGCGTGGTGGGCCTCAAGGCGCTGCACTGAGGCGGGACCTAAGCCCTGCGGAGTAGCCGGCCACCACCCCTGGTCAGGGGCCATCCGGTGGGACGAGCCTTACGATGGCACGCATGACCACTGCCTCCCCCACCTCGGTCGACGCCGGCCCGACACCCCCCGACACGAGCGACTCCGGCGGGGTGCTCGGCGCCCGCTACCGGGCGCTGACCCTGGGCATCGTCTCGGTGGTCCTGCTGCTCGCCTTCGAGGCGACGGCCGTCAACACCGCGATGCCGGTGGCGGCCCGTCAGCTGGACGGGCTGGGGCTGTACGCGTTCGCGTTCTCCGGCTACTTCACCACCACCCTGTTCGCCCTGGTCGTCTCCGGCCAGTGGTGCGATAAGCGGGGCCCGCTGCAACCGCTGTTCAGCGGTATCGCGGTGTTCGGCGCGGGCCTGGTGGTGGCCGGGGCGGCGCCCGGGATGTGGGTGTTCGTCGCGGGCCGGGCGATCCAGGGCCTGGGGGGCGGGCTGGTGATCGTCGCCCTGTACGTGGTGGTCGGCCGGGCCTACCCGGAGCGGCTGCGGCCGGCCGTCTTCGCGGCCTTCTCCTCGGCCTGGGTGCTGCCCTCGATCGTCGGCCCGGTGGTGTCCGGCGCCGTCACCCAGCACCTGGGCTGGCGCTGGGTGTTCCTCTCCGTCCCGGTGCTGATACTGCTGCCCCTGGCGGTGATGGGCCCGGCGCTGCGCCGCTCGGAGCGGGAGCAGCCGGTGCTGAAGGGCGCCGACTTCGACCGCCGCCGCACCCGGCTGGCCGCGATGGCCGCGCTCGGCGCGGGCCTGCTGCAGTACGCCGGGCAGCGGCTGGACCTGGTCGGGCTGGTTCCGGCCGCCGCCGGGTCGGCACTGCTGCTGCCCGCCGTGCTGGGGCTGCTGCCCGCGGGGACGCTGCGGGCGGGGCGCGGGCTGCCGACGGTGATCCTGCTGCGCGGGGTGGCGGCGGGGGCGTTCTTCTCGGCGGAGGCGTTCATCCCGCTGATGATGGTCACCGAGCGGGGCCTGTCGCCGACGCTGGCCGGCCTGACGCTGACCAGCGGCGGCCTCTCCTGGGCGTTGGGCTCCTGGCTGCAGGGCCGGCCGGGGGCGGAGCGGTTCCGGGAGGCGATGATCCGGGGCGGCTTCGTGCTGACCGCGGTGGCGATCGCGGGGGCGGCCCTGGTGCTGGTCCCGGCGGTGCCGGCCTGGGTGGCGGCGGTGGCCTGGGGGGTCGGCGGGATCGGCATGGGGCTGGCGGTGGCGAGTGTCAGCGTGCTGATGATGAGCCTGTCCGCGCCGGAGGACGCCGGGGCCAACTCGGCCTCGCTGCAGGTGAGCGACGCGCTCGGCAACGTGCTGCTGGTCGGCCTCGCGGGGGTGCTGTTCTCGGCGCTGGGCGGCGGCTCGGTCGCCGCCGCCCACGAGGGCACCGGGGGCACCGGCTCGTCCGGTGCGTTCGCGGTGATCTTCCTGACCATGACCGGGGTGGCGCTGCTGGGCGCCCTCGTCGCGGGCCGGGTGCGGAAGGCGTAGCGCCGCGGGTCAGCCGGCGGCGGCCGCGGGGACGGGGGAGCCCAGGAAGGTCTCCCAGCCGCCGGCCGGGGCCTGGCCGGGGGCGAGGCTCTGGAGCTTGCGCAGCACCGCCGGGTCCTGCGCGTCCAGCCAGTTCACCAGCTGGCGGAAGGAGACCAGCCGGACGCCGGGCCGGCCGGCGATGGCCTTCAGCGCGTCCTCGACGGCGTTCATGTAGATGCCGCCGTTCCACTGCTCGAAGTGGTTGCCGATGACGTACGGCGCCCGGTTGGTGGTGTACGCCCGCTCGAAGCCCATCAGGTAGGAGTCCCGGGCCTGGGTCTGGTACGCCGCGTGGAGCGAGGGGTCGGCCTTGGTGTTGCTGCCGGACTGGTTGAACATGATGTTGTAGTCCATCGACAGCACCTGGAAGGTGTGCCCGGGGAAGGGGATGGACTGCAACGGGAGGTCCCAGAGCGCGCCGCCCTGGATCTTCTGCGGCCACACCTGGGTGCCGTTGCCGCTGCTGTCGTACCGCCAGCCGCGCCTGGCGGCGGTCGGAAGCAGGTTGCGCTGGCCCTCCAGGCAGGGGGTGCGGCTGCCGATCAGCTCCTTGCGGTAGTCGAAGGGCAGCGCGGGCAGGTCGGTGAATCCGGTGTTGGTCTTCCAGTTCATGACGAAGTCCATCGCCTGCTCGATCTCGCTGTCCCACTCCTCCGGCGACCACCTGCCGACGCCGGTGGCGCCGCAGAAGTGCCCGTTGAAGTGGGTGCCGATCTCGTGCCCCTCCATCCACGCCGCGTGCAGGTTCGTCAGCGTGTCGTGGATGTGCCGGTCGCTCAGGTAGCCGATGTCGGAGGCGCCGGCCTTGTGCTGCGGCGGGCGGTAGAGGTCCTTCTTGGACTCGGGCAGCAGGTAGAGGCCGCTCAGGAAGAAGGTCATCGAGGCGTTGTGCTCCCGCGCGAGCTTGCGGAACCGGCCGAAGAGGCCGTTGTCGAGCTCGCCGGCGCCGTCCCAGGAGAAGACCACGAACTGCGGCGGGCGCTCGCCGAGCTTCAGCGGTTCGGCGGTGGGCTGGCCCGGCTGCGGGCCGGTGTCCGAGGTGGAGCCGTCGCCGATGAGGGTGGCCGGGGGCCTGGGGACCTCGGACGGGGGACCGGCCTGGTCCGCCGCGGGACTGGCCGGCACCGGTGCCGGCGCGGCCCCCTGCCCACCGACCTGCCCGCTGTTTCCGCCGCAGCCGGCCGCGAGGGTGGCGGCGGTCGCGGCACCGGCGGCCAGTAGGGTGCGGCGGGAAAGAGCGTCCATGGTCACTCCGTTCGTGGGGGCGTGCGGACGGCGTGCGACGGCCCCGGCGGGAGGAACCGCCACACGTCCGGTCGGACAAGTGCGGTGATAGACCTTGAGCTGGGTCAGCATGGCATGTGGTCTCGACCGGTCAGTGATGCACCACGGTCGGTCTGAAGTGATCGCCCGATTGGTGCAACCGGATGGGCCGCCCAGGTTGTCGATGCCCATGCGGGCGGAGCCGGGGGCAGTCATCCCGGGGACCGCTGCTCTCTCCGGGTGGTCGGGGGTCTACTCGGAGTACACCCGGGGCCCTCGGCCCTGCCGATCGGGGGGTGCCGGTACGACCATCGTGTTGATGTGCCTTAGGGTCCCGTCCGGTTGGATAGTTCCCAGGGATCTCCCAGGGAGCAGCAAGTCGTCAGCAGAGGAGAGCACCGGGTGGGTGCCCAGCAGAGCAGGAGCCCGTGGCCGGGCACCCTGGCGGTCGGTGCCGCGCTCGTCCTCGGCGCCTGGATGCTCAACCAGGGCGGCCACCTCGAACTGCCCCCGGCCCCGGCCGCCGGCCAGGCCCTCTCGGGCTTCGCCCCGGTCTCCGTCGTCCCGCCGCTCGGCCCCTCCGCCCCCACCCGGATCCGGATCCCCGCCGTGAAGCTCGACGCCCCGGTCACCGGCCTCGGCCTGGACGCCGACGGCCACCTCCAGGCGCCCCCGGAGACCGACCGGAACCTGGCCGGTTGGTACCGCGGCGGCGCCACCCCCGGGCAGCGCGGCACCGCGATCATCGCGGGCCACGTCGACAACCGGACCGGACCCGCCGTCTTCTACCATCTGGGGGCCCTGCACCGCGGCGACCGGATCGAGATCGCCCGCGAGGACGGCGCCACCGCCGTCTACCAGCTCTACGCCATCGAAGTGCACGACCGAAAGGACTTCCCGGACGACCGGGTGTACCGCCAGGCCGCAGACGCCCAGCTCCGGGTGATCACCTGCGGCGGCGGGTACAGCGAGGAACACGGCTACCAGGGCAACGTGGTCGCCTACGGCTTCCTGGCCGACACCACCCGGCCGGGGAAGAAGATATGACGCCCGTCTCGCTTGCCGTCCGCTGGAACCCGATCGACTGGCCGCTGACGCACGGCCCGATCCCGCACGCCGTGCTCGCGGCCGGCTGGGGGTCCCTGCTCCTGCTGGGGCTGGCCCGCGACCGCGCCTGGTGGGGCCGCCGGCTGCCCGCCGCGCTGCTCGCGGCCGCCGCGCTCAGCGTGCTGGTGGACATCGCCGTCGACGGCTGGTGGCACCCCTTCCCGGAGGGGCTGCCGCGGTACGTCCGCTGGTGGATCGCCGTCGCGCTGCTGGCCGGCTGCCTGGCCGGGTTCCGGGTGCCGAGGCTGCGCCCGCGGGGCAGGCTGCTGGCGGTCGGCGGCGCGCTCCTGGTGCTGCTGATGTCCTCCTCGCAGGTCAACCGCGGCTTCGACCAGTACCCCAGCGGCCGCGTCATGCTCGCGCCCTGGCTGAACAAGACGCAGGAGCTGACCACCAGCAGGAGGGACGAGACCGTGGCGGCGCCGCCCGGGAAGGCGCTCTCCGAGGTCTGGCACGCCCCGCCCGGCATGCCGGCCAAGGGCACCGTCTCCAAGACGCCGATCCCCGGGGCCAAGTCCGGCTTCAAGGCCCGCGACGCCTACGTCTACCTGCCGCCCGCCTACTACGCCGACCCCAGGCCGCTGCTGCCCGTGGTGGTCCTGCTGGGCGGCCAGCCGGGCGTGCCCGAGGACTGGGTGAACACCGCTCAGGTGAACGAGGCCCTGGACGCCTTCGCCGCCGCGCACGAGGGCCTGGCGCCGATCATGGTGATGCCCGACCAGCTGGGCTCCACCTGGGCCAACACCCTCTGCTTCGACTCGAAGATCGCCAAGGTCCAGACCTACCTGGCGGTGGACATCCCGGACTGGGTGGGCGAGCACCTCCAGGCCGCCAAGGGCCGGGGCTCCTGGTCGATCGGCGGCGCCTCCATGGGCGGCACCTGCGCCCTCCAGCTCGCCGTCAACGCCCCCGAGGTCTACGGCTCCTTCCTCGACATGTCCGGTCAGGACGAGCCCACCCTGGGCACCCGGACGGAGACCGTCAACGTCGCCTTCGGCGGGGACAACGCCGCGTTCGAGGCCGTCAACCCCATGCACCTGCTGACCCGCAAGAAGTTCCCGGACACCGCCGCCGCGATCGTCGTCGGCCGCACCGACGACTACTTCCGGCGGCAGCAGGAGAAGATCTACCAGGCGGTCCTGGCGGCCGGCATGAAGGCCAAGTTCGACCTGATGCCGGGCGGACACGGCTGGGTGATCTTCCGGCCCGGCATCGCCGACCAGCTGCCCTGGCTGGCCCAGCAGACCGGACTGACCCCGTGATACGGCTCGGTGCGGCCCCCCTGGTGCCCGCCCAGCGGACCGCCGCCGCCGACCCGCCACCGGCGGTGGCCCCGGAACCGGGCCCGCTGCCGGGACGGCGGGTGCTGACCGGGCCGGCCGCCCGGCTGCGCGCCGCACCGCTGACCCTCACGCTGCTCGCCGTCCTCTGGGCGGTCGGCGGCGCCACCGGCAGCCTGGCCCACGGCCCCTCCCGGGGGCTGCTGGCGCAGGCCGGCGTCGGCCTGCCCACCCTCGCCGAGGGACGCTGGTGGACACCGTTCACCTCGCTGCTCTGGTGCTCCGGCCTGGCCTCGTACGTCTCCACCAGCCTGCTGCTGCTCCTCGTCGGCCCGGCCGCCGAGAACCGGCTGGGCCGGCGGCGGACCCTCCTGGTGCTGGTCGGCGGCCAGCTGGCGGGCACCCTGCTGGGGACCGCACTGGTCGCGGCCGGCTCCCGGGCCGGCGAGCACTGGACCCACTCGGTCGCGGACCAGACCGCGATCGGCCCCGTCGTGGGCCTGTTCGCCCTGGCCGGGGTGCTCGGCTACCGGCTCACCGTGCTCTGGCGGCGCCGGCTGCACCTGCTGGTGGTGCTCGTCCCGCTGGTGATGACGCTGTACGTCGGCCACCTGCAGAGCGTCCAGCGCTTCGCCGGCGCGCTGGTCGGCCTCGGCGCCGGCGCGCTGCTGGCCCGGGGCCGCTGGCAGCTGGGCCCGCACCGGGCCTCGCACAACGAGACCCGGGTGCTGGTCGCGCTCTGCCTGGTGGCCGCGGCCCTCGGGCCGCTGATCGCCTCGCTGTACGACAACGCCGCCGGGCCGTTCAACACCTTCTCGGAGCTGTACTTCTCCCAGCGGCTCACCCCGGACGAGGTCGCCGACTTCTGCGCGCTCTCCGCCCACGAGTGCGCCCGGGCGCACGCCGTCGAGCGGATCTTCGACACGCCGGCCCGGCTGATGGCCGCGCTGTTCCCGGCGCTGCTGCTGGTCCTCGCCGAGGGGCTGCGGCGCGGACTGCGGCTCGCCTGGCGGATCACCGTCGCCACCGAGCTGCTCTGGGCCGCGCTGCTGGTCTGGCTGTTCACCGAGACCGGTACCGGCTCCGGGGACGTGGTGCAGTACTTCGTCGAGGCGCTGCTGCTGCCGCTGCTCACCACCGGTCTGCTGCTGACCACCCGGCAGCGGTTCGGCCTGCGGCTGCCGGGCGCGCTGCACGGCCGGCTCGCCGCCCTGCTCGGCGGGGCGGTCCTGGCCGCCTCCGCCGCGTACGCGGGCCTCGGTCTGCTGGCGTCCGGTCAGTTCGAGCCGGGGGCGACCTTCCGCGGGCTGGTCTCCGGGCTGCCGGCGCAGTTCCTCCCGCCGGCCTACAACGACCTGCTGCCCGACTACCCGATCGCCGTCGGCCCGCTCGCCCGGCTGCTGGAGACGTACTGCGGGCTGGTCTTCTGGGTGGTCGCGCTGACCGCGCTGCTGGTGGCCTTCCGGCGGCCGGCGGTGCACGCGGACGCCGCGGACGCGGCCCGCGCCCGGGCGCTGCTCACCGCGCACGGCGGCGGCACGCTCTCCTTCATCACCACCTGGGACGGCAACCACTACTGGTTCGACGAGGAGGGCCGGGCCGCCGTCGCCTACCGGGTGCTCTCGACGGTCGCGCTGACCACCGGGGACCCGTTCGGCGAACCGGAGGCCCGCCGCCGGGCGGTGGCCGGCTTCGCCCGCTACTGCGACGCGCGCGGCTGGACGCCGTGCTTCTACAGCGTCACCCCGGAGACCATGGCCGAGGCCGGGCAGCTCGGCTGGCGTTCGCTGCAGGTCGCCGAGGACACCGTGGTCGCGCTGCCCGGGCTGGCCTTCACCGGCCGCAAGTGGCAGGACATCCGCACCGCGCTCAACAAGGCCGGCAAGCAGGGCATCACCGCCGAGTGGTGGGCCTACCGCGACGCGCCGCTCGCACTGCGGGACCAGATCCGCTCGATCTCGGAGGAGTGGGTCTCGGAGAAGGGCCTGCCCGAGATGGGCTTCACCCTCGGCGGCCTGGAGGAGCTGGACGACCCGGCCGTCCGGCTGCTGATCGCCGTCGACGGGGACCGGACCGTGCACGGGCTGACCAGCTGGATGCCGGTGTACGAGAACGGGGCGCCGGTCGGCTGGACGCTGGACTTCATGCGCCGGCGCTCGGACGGCTTCCGCGGGGTGACGGAGTTCCTGATCGCCTCGGCCGCGCTCGGCTTCAAGGAGGAGGGCGCGCGCTTCCTCTCGCTCTCGGGTGCGCCGCTGGCCCGCTCCGGGCAGGACGCGGCGCCCACCGGGATGCAGCGGATGCTGGACTGGATGGGCCGGGTGCTGGAGCCGGTGTACGGGTTCCGCTCGCTGCTCGCGTTCAAGGCGAAGTTCCAGCCGGAGTACCGGCCGATGTTCATGGCGTACCCGGACCCGGCGGCGCTGCCCAGCATCACCCGGGCGATCGGCAAGGCGTACCTGCCGCACCTGACGGCGGCGCAGGGCGTCCGGCTGATGCGTCGGCTCTCGTCCTGAGTCCCGGCCCGGCCGTCCTCCGGCCCCGCTCTGCCCGGCCCCGGCCCGGGCGGACGCGGACGGCCGGGCCGGGGGCTCCCGGGCGCGGGCACGGTCCGGCGCCGGGCACTCAGCCCAGCAGCTCGGCCAGCGCCCGGTCGGCGTCCAGGTGCAGGTGCTCCTCGCCCTCGGGGACGGCCAGCCGGCTGCGCCACAGGAAGCGCCGCAGGTCGGCGCTGTCGAACTGGACCAGTGCGGTGCCCTCGGGCGCGCGCAGCTCGACCATGGTGCGCCGGCCGGTCGCGGGCCGGACGTGGACGTCACCGATCCCGGCGGGCAGCTCCAGCCCGGCCGTGAGCAGGCGGCGGGCGAAGACCCAGACGATGTCCGGGCCGCCGTCCGGGCCGGGCTCGTCGGAGGGCTCGTCCAGGGAGAACTCGGCCGGGAAGGCCATCCGGACGGCGAGCGGGTCGTCCGGGCGGTAGGACAGGGTGACCCGCAGCCGGGCGGAGCGGTGGGTGGAGAGGATCAGGCGGGCCTGGACGGTCTCTTCGACGGCGGTGCGCACGGCGCGTCCCTTCTCGGGGGTGTGGGGCCTTCTCGGTGGCGTGAGGCCGCAGTGACGGCTGTGGAGGGTGGGGCGGTCTCACCCTGGTGAGAGTCGGTACAGGTGGCTCTGCTTACCCGCTTTTCCCGGGCAATCCCTGTGACCTGCGTCACACCGTTTTCCGGCCGCGCAGGCCGCGCGAGGGCCCGGCCTGGCCGCCCGAACGACGCCGGGCCGGGTAGGCTGGGCTGGTTGTCCGATTGCCCCCCGACCGCGGATCAGGGCTGCCAAACCGCCTCTGACCTGCGATGATCCCCCCTCGGAGACCGTGAGTACTGCCGCCGCCTCCTCGATGCCGCTCTTCTCCGACGTGCAGGAGCCGCACGCGCCCGCCCGGGTCGCCGCCGGCCATGCGTCGGCCTCCTCCTCGCACCACCTGTCGCCGGCCTTCCCCGGCCGGGCCCCCTGGGGCACCGCCGGGAAGCTGCGGGCCTGGCAGCAGGGCGCGCTGGACAAGTACATCGAGAACCAGCCGCGCGACTTCCTCGCGGTCGCGACCCCGGGTGCAGGCAAGACCACCTTCGCGCTGACCCTGGCCTCCTACCTGCTCCACAACCACCTGGTGCAGCAGGTCACCGTGGTCGCGCCGACCGAGCACCTCAAGAAGCAGTGGGCCGAGGCCGCCGCGCGGATAGGCATCAGGCTGGACCCGGCGTACTCCTCCGGGCCGCTCTCCCGGGACTACCACGGCATCGTGGTCACCTACGCGGGCGTCGGCGTGAACCCGATGCTGCACCGCAACCGCACCGAGGCCCGCAAGACGCTGGTCATCATGGACGAGATCCACCACGCCGGTGACTCCAAGTCCTGGGGCGAGGCCTGCTTCGAGGCCTTCGAGCCGGCCTCCCGCCGGCTGGCGCTGACCGGTACGCCGTTCCGCTCGGACACCAACCCGATCCCGTTCGTCCAGTACGAGGCGGGCGGCGACGGCATCCGCAAGTCCGTCGCCGACTACACCTACGGCTACGGGCACGCCCTCGCCGACCACGTCGTGCGCCCGGTGATCTTCCTCTCCTACAGCGGCAACATGCGCTGGCGGACCAAGTCCGGCGACGAGCTGGAGGCGCGGCTCGGCGAGCCGATGACCAAGGACCTGATCGCCCAGGCCTGGCGCACCGCGCTGGCCCCGCAGGGCGAGTGGATCCCCAGCGTGCTCCAGGCCGCCGACCGGCGCCTGACCGAGGTCCGCAAGGCGATCCCGGACGCCGGCGGCCTGGTGATCGCCACCGACCAGAACGTGGCGCGCGCGTACGCCAAGATGCTGCGCGAGATCAGCGGCGAGAAGGCCACCGTGGTGCTCTCCGACGAGGCGGAGGCGTCCAAGCGGATCTCCGACTTCTCGGCGGGCGACTCGCGCTGGATGGTCGCCGTCCGCATGGTGTCCGAGGGCGTCGACGTGCCCCGCCTGGCCGTCGGCGTGTACGCCACCTCGATCTCCACCCCGCTGTTCTTCGCGCAGGCCGTCGGCCGTTTCGTGCGCGCCCGCAAGCGCGGGGAGACGGCCTCCGTCTTCCTGCCGACCATCCCGACGCTGCTGGGCTTCGCCAACGAGATGGAGCTCCAGCGCGACCACGTGCTGGACCGGCCGAAGAAGGAGGGCGAGGGCCTCTTCGACGAGGAGGACCGGCTGCTCGCCGAGGCCGAGCGGGCCAACGACGGGCCGGACGGCGCCGGCGGCGACGAGTTCTCCTACGAGGCGATCGGCTCCGACGCGGTCTTCGACCGGGTGCTGTACAACGCCATGGAGTTCGGCATGCAGGCGCACCCGGGCAGCGAGGAGGAGGAGGACTACCTCGGCATCCCGGGCCTGCTGGAGCCGGACCAGGTGCAGATGCTGCTGCAGAAGCGTCAGCACCGGCAGATCCAGCGCAGCAAGGCCAAGCCGGCCGAGGAGGCCGACCTGCTGGAGCTGCCGGCCGAGCAGCGGCCGGTCGTCACCCACCAGGAACTGCGCGAGCTCCGCAAGGAGTTGAACGCGCTGGTGGCGGCCTGGCACCACCGGACCAGCCAGCCGCACGGCACCATTCACAACGAGCTGCGCCGTCAGTGCGGGGGGCCGCTCACCGCGCAGGCGACCGCCAATCAGCTGAAGGCGCGAATCGACCGAATCCGGGAATGGGCGAAGTAACGGTCCGTCAGTGGTTCGTTTTAACCGGTAATCCGGGCTTTCCCCAAGGGTGTGTGACATTCCGGTATACGCGAAGGAATTGTAGAGACAGCCGGTGTGATGATCGGCTAGTGTTCCGCGTGCTGCGCCGCCTTCGGGCCGTCGGAGTTGTGCGTCGGCCCGTCAGGGGCGGCCGTCACGGCCCCCGATGCGTCAGGCCGGCCAACCTCACCGACCCGAGGCCGCGACAACCGTCGGGCCCGGGCCTGCCGTCACAAGGAGCACACCGAACGTGTCGTACCCCCCCTACGCCCAGCAGCCCGAGCTGTCCGACAAGTCGAAGGTCGTCGCGGGCGTCCTGACGATCCTGCTCGGCAGCCTGGGTGTCGGCCGGTTCTACACCGGCCACATCGGCATCGGCATCGCCCAGCTGCTGACCTGCGGTGGCTTCGGCATCTGGTCCCTGATCGACGGCATCCTCTTCCTCACCAGCAACGACCGCACGGACGCCCAGGGCCGTCTGCTGCGCAGCTGATCTTGCGCATGTCATCCGCGGCAAGCCGCCCCGGCTCCGGCCGGGGCGGCTTCGCCGTGCCCGCGTCCTGGGCCGCCCGGCTGCCCCTGCTCGCCCGGCTGTCCCGCTCCGCCCGGCTGCGCTTCGCCGGGCCGCCGCTGGCGGTGGCCGCCGGCGGCCTCGCCGGTGCCGCGTACCTGTGGACCCGCAACCCGCACCTGCCCGGGCAGGCGCTGCCGTTCTGCCCCTGGCGGAGGATCACCGGGCTGGACTGCCCGGGCTGCGGCGGCACCCGGATGACCTACGACCTGCTGCACGGCGACCTCGCGGCGGCCTGGCACGACAACGCGGCGCTGCTGCTCTCGCTGCCGCTGGTCGCGCTGCTCTACCTCACCTGGCTGCGGCACGGCCTGGCCGGCCGGAGCTGGCGGCCCCCGCTCGAACGCCGCGGCACGGCCGTGCTGCTCGGCGTGGCGGTGGCCTGGACGGTGCTGCGCAACCTGCTCTGACCCGGAGCGTGGCGCCCCCCGTGACCCGCAGTGTCCGGACTTCGGACTGTGCTCGAACTTGCACCCGGTCGCCACCGGCGAGATATGGGCTTTTGCCCGTATTTGTCATGCGTGGCGAAATTGATCATGCCCGAATTTTGGACAACCACTTCCGCTGCGAGAATTCCTTCACTACCTTTCCCCCACGCTCTCCCGCCGGGAAACCCCCACGAGACGGGCACCGCAGGACCGCCAGGGCGTCAAGGACGACACACCGCGGCCCGAGCGCGGCCACCCACCCTGCGCGCGACACCTGAGTCCCGGACCGGCGCCTCCGTTCCGGCGACCCGCCGCGGAAAGGAATTGCGCGTCTTGACTGCAGAGACCTCCCAGACCCTGGACCGTGGCGTCCGGGTCCTCAAGCTCCTCGCCGACTCCGAGCGCGGGCTGACCGTCACCGAGCTGGCGGCCCGGCTCGCCGTCAACCGGACGGTCGTCTACCGGCTGCTCGCCACCCTGGAACAGCACGGGCTGGTCCGCCGGGACATCGGCGGCCGCGCCCGGGTCGGCCTCGGCGTGCTGCGGCTGGCCCACCGGGTGCACCCGCTGCTGCGCGAAGCGGCGCTGCCCGCCCTGCGCAGCCTGGCCGAGGACCTCGGAGCCACCGCCCACCTCACCCTGGTGGACGGGAACGAGGCGCTGGCGGTCGCCGTGGTCGAGCCCAGCTGGACCGACTTCCACGTCGCGTACCGGACCGGGCTGCGCCACCCGCTGGGGGAGAGCGCCGCGGGGCGGGCGATCCTGGAGGCGCGCGGCTTCCCCAGCCAGCGCCGTCCCGAACAGGGGTTCGTCATCACCCGCGCGGAGGAGCAGTCCGGGGCGAGCGGCGCGGCCGCCGCGCTGGTCGGGCTGAGCGGGATCGAGGGGAGCGTCGGCGTGGTGATGCTGAACGGCCTGGTCCCCGAACGGGTCGGCCCCCGGGTGGTGGAGGCCGCGACGGAGGTCGCCGACGCCCTCCGGTAGTGCCTGACCGGGGGCCCGGGTGTGTTTGGATGCCTCTGTGTCCGACTCCAAGCTGCCCCCGGCCCTGACCTCCCCCCGGACCCGCGCGCTGGCGCTGTGCGGGGCGCTGGTCGCCGCGCTGTTCGGCGTGGCCGCCTTCGTCCCGCTGCCGTACACGCTGACCTGGCCGGGCGTGACCGCGGACACCCTCGGCAGCTACCAGGACAAGCCGGTGCTCACCATCACCGGCGCGCCGGTGCGGACCACCGAGGGCCAGCTGCGGATGGTCACCATCTCGGCGACCAACGCGGGCGAGAAGACCACCTTCTGGCGTTCGCTGCGGGCCTGGTTCGACCAGGACGAGGCGATCCGGCCGACCGAGACGGTCTACCCGGCGGGCAACCCGGCCAAGGCCGAGGAGGAGAACGCCCGGCAGATGGCCGAGTCGCAGGACAGCGCCACCGCGGCCGCGCTCTCCTACCTCCACCTCTCGCCGGACCAGGTCAAGGTGAAGGTCGACCTCGGTGACATCGGCGGCCCGAGCGCGGGCCAGATGCTGGCGCTGGGCATCGTCGACAAGCTCGCCGGGGACGGCAAGGGCGGCGACCTCACCGGCGGGCTGAAGATCGCGGGCACCGGGACCATCGACGACCAGGGCGTGGTCGGTGCCGTCGGCGGCGTGCCGCTGAAGACCCAGGCGGCCGCCCGGGACGGTGCGACGGTGTTCCTGCTGCCCAAGGACGAGTGCGCGGACGCCAAGGTCAACACGCCCGAGGGGCTGCGGCTCGTGCCCGTGGGCACGCTGGGCGAGGCCGTCTCCGCGCTGGAGGCGCTGCACAGCGGCGGCGCCGTCCCCGGCTGCTGAGGACGCCGACCCGGACGGCGGGCGCGCGGCCGGCGGCGGCCCGGGCTATTCGGCGGCGGCCTGGTCCACCAGCGGCAGGATCCGGTACGGCACCGGGTTCTCCAGGGCGATCGCCGTCGAGGACCGGACGATCCCGTCGAAGCCGACCACCCGGTCGATCACCCGCTGGAGATCGGCGTTGGAGCGGGCCACGATGCGCACCATCATGTCCCCGCGTCCGGTGATCGTGTGCAGCTCCAGCACCTCCGGCACCGCCGCCAGGTGCGCCCGGACGTCGGAACCCTGCCCCTGGGAGATCTCCAGCGTGGCGAAGGCCGTCACCGGGTAGCCCAGCGCCGCCGGATCCACCTCCGGCCCGAAGCCGCCGATCACCCCCTTGGACTGGAGCCGGTCCAGCCGGGCCTGCACGGTGCCCCGGGCCACCTGGAGGCGGCGCGAACACTCCAGCACCCCGATCCGCGGCTCCTCGGTCAGCAGCCGGATCAGCCGGCCGTCCAGTGCGTCGATCGCGTCGTTGCCGCCGCCCGCCGGCGTGGAAGTGCCCTGCCCGGCAGGGGAGTCGGGGTCGCTCGGGGCGTGGGCGGGGGGCATCGCGGGCTCCGTCCTCCGGTGGGCAATCTGTACAGCGGTACCGCCGATTCTCCCGCCCCGGCGCACACCTTGACCAGGAGGAAACGGAACAGTTGCGCGGCGGTCGGCGCGGCGCCACCCTCCAGCCACAACCCCGTGAGCCGGGCCCCACACCGGCCCGCGGGGCAGACCGTGGTCCCGTACGCCTTCCGGGAGGGCCGACATGACCGACACCGCCGCCGAACCCGTGCTGCTCACCGCGGGCCGGGAGGAACCCGACCTCGTCCCGATGGGACGCGCCGACGCGGTGGTCTTCGCGGTCGGCGACGCCGGGCGGGCGGCCCGCCGCTACGCCACCGCGCTCGGACTGCGCTGCACCGCCTACGCCGGCCCGGAGACCGGCGAGCCCGAGACCGTCTCCTACGTCCTGGACGCGCCCGGGACCAGGTTCGTGATCACCTCGCTGGTCCAGGTGATCGGGCCGCGCGGCCGGGAACTGGCCGGGCACCTGGCCCGGCACGGCGACGGGGTCGTCGACCTCGCGGTGGCCGTGCCGGACGTCTACTACGCGTACGACTACGCCGTGGACCGCGGCGCCGGTTCGCTCGCCGAGCCCTACGAGGTGCAGGACCGGCACGGGACGGTGGTGCTCGCCGCGATCGGGGTGCCCGGCGGTACCCGGCACACCCTGGTCGACCGGTCCCGCTACCGCGGTCCCTACCTGCCCGGGTACGTCCCGTTCGCGGGTTGGTAGCCGGCCCCGGGGTGACAGCCGGGCGGGGGCGCAGCCGCCCGGCTGTCACAGTCGGCCAGGGGCGGCGGTGAGGCGGGGGCCGGTCAGCGGACGACGGTGTCCACGGTCGGCGGGTGGCCGTTCCAGGCGACGAACACCGAGTTGGCCTGGTCGCCCTTGGTGAAGTCCACCCGCAGCCACTGCGGGCCGTTCCAGACCTGCATCTGCCAGCCCGGGTCCGGTGTGGCGGAGACCAGCGAGGCGCTGTCGGTGCGCAGGTCGAGCGCCACCCGGCCGCCCGGCACCGGGTAACTGCGCACCGAGGACGTGGTGGTGGCGACCGGCGCCGGGCGGCGCGAGGACGGCTGGGCGCTGGACGGCTGGGCACTGGACGGCGCGACGCCGTGCGGGGCGGCCGTCGAGGCCTGGGCGGACGTCGGCGCGGGCTGCTCCGGCCGGGGGTCGGACTGCGGCCGGGCCGTCGCGGTGGGCGTCGGCGCCGCCGCTCCGGTGGACGCCGGGGACGGCAGCGGCAGAGCCGTCGGCTGCTCGAACGCGGCGCCGGTCAGCACCGCGTGCACGCCGAACCAGGACAGCGCCACCGCCGCCCCGGTGGCCGCCGCCCAGGCGCCGAGCTGTACGAGTCCGTTCCGCATCGTCCGCACATCCTGCCGTATTCCGGGGCGCGGCAGGCGGGCACCCCTGCCGTTCAACAGGGAAGTTGCAGAAAGCCCGAGGGTCGCACCGGAACGGCCCGGGCCCGGCCCCGGCGCCCCGTCAGGAGTCCGCCGCGCCGTGCGTCCCCCCACCGGTTCCGACCCACCCGAGGTACAGACCACCGGAGGCCGATGGCGTACCGTGCAGGGCCATGGCAACAGTGCTCGTGGTCGAGGACGACCCCTTCGTACGCTCCGCCCTCATCCGGCACCTGGCCGACACCGGTCACGCGGTCCGCAGTGTGGGCACGGCACTTGAGGCTCTGCGCGAGGTCGCCCAGGTCGGCTGCGACCTGGTGATCCTCGACCTCGGCCTGCCCGATCTGGACGGCAGCGAGGCGCTGAAGATGATCCGCGGCCTGACCAACGTGCCGGTGATCATCTCGACCGCGCGGGACGACGAGGCCGAGATCGTCCGGCTGCTCAACGACGGCGCCGACGACTACCTGGTGAAGCCCTTCTCCGGCGAACACCTCAGCGCCCGGATGGCCGCCGTGCTGCGGCGGCTCGGCGGCGGCGCCGCACCGGTCGCCCAGGTGCTCAGGGTCGGCGGGCTCGCCATCGACCTCCAGCGCCGCGAGGCCTCCCTGGACGACCGGCCGCTCGACCTGACCCGGCGTGAGTTCGACCTGCTGGCCTTCCTCGCCGCCCGCCCCGGCGTGGTCGTCCCGCGCAAGGAGATCCTGGCCGAGGTCTGGCGCCAGACCTACGGCGGCGACCAGACCATCGACGTCCACCTGTCCTGGCTGCGCCGCAAGCTCGGCGAGACCGCCTCCAACCCCCGCTACCTGCACACCGTGCGCGGCGTCGGCGTCCGGCTGGAGGCGCCCGGGCCGGGGCCCGCCGACGCGGAGCGCCGGACATGAGGAGGTTCGGGCACTCGCTGCGCTGGGCCCTGATCAAGGCCGCCGTGGCCGGGACCACCATGGTCGCGCTGGCCTTCCTCATCCCGCTCGGGCTGATGGTCCAGCAGACCGCCCGGGACCGGGCGTTCACGGCGGCCGAGCGTCAGGCGGCGGCGCTCGGTCCGGCGCTCGCCATCACCACCGACCAGGACGCCATCGCCCGCGCGGTGGCCAGTACGGACGCCGGCGCGCAGGGGCGGATGGCGGTCCACCTGCCGCTGCCCCTGCCGCTGCCGGCAGGGGCGGGCGCGGGGGCGGGCGCCCCGGCTGCCGCTTCGCCGGGCGGCGCTTCGCCCGGCGCCGCTGCGTCGGGCGGCGTACCGCCCGCTGCCGTCGCAGCCGGTTCCGCCTCGCCCGGCGGGGCGGCCGGGACGCCGCCCGCCGCGACGGCGATGGTCGGGCCGGACGGCGGCGCGACCATCGGCGAGGCCCGCGCGCTGGCCGCCGACGTGGCCACCGCGGGCGGCCAGGGCCGCTCCTTCACCGTCGGGGTGCCCGGCGGCTTCGCGCTGCTCCAGCCGGTCGCCGTCGACACCGGCCGGACCGCCGTGGTCGAGGTGTTCGTCGCGGACGGCGACCTCACCCGGGGCGTCTCCACCGCCTGGCTGGTGCTCTCCGCGGTCGCACTCGCGCTGGTGGCCATCTCGGTGCTGGTCGCCGACCGGATGGGCGCGCGGATCGTCGCCTCCGCCCGGCGGCTGGCCGCCGCGGCCCGCTCGCTCGGGTCCGGCAACCTCGCCGTCCGGGTGCCGGTCGACGGCCGGGAGAGCGCCGGCAGCCCCGAGGAGCTCCGCGAGGCCGGCCACGCCTTCAACTCGATGGCCGACCGCGTCGTCCAGCTGCTCGCGGCGGAGCGGGAGCTGGCCGCCGACCTGTCGCACCGGCTGCGCACCCCGCTCACCGTCCTGCGGCTCAACGCCGCCTCGCTCGGCGAGGGCGACGCCGCCGACGCCACCCGGCACGCCGTCTCCCAACTGGAGCGCGAGGTCGACCAGATCATCCGGTCGGCCCGCCGCGCCCCCGAGGACGCGCCCGCCGTCACCGTCGGCTGCGACGCCGCCGAGGTGATCCGCGAGCGCGTCGGCTTCTGGTCCGCGCTCGCCGAGGACGAGGGCCGCCGCTGGCAGCTGGCCGGCGCCGACCGGCCCGCCCCGGTGCCGGTCCAGCGCGGCGACCTCGCCGCCGTCGTGGACGCGCTGCTCGGCAACGTGTTCCGGCACACCACCGTCGGCACGGCCTTCTCGGTGGACGTGCTGGCCACCGACAGCTCGTTCATCGTCCTGGTCGGCGACGCGGGTCCGGGCTTCACCGACCCCGAGTCGGCCCTCCAGCGCGGCCAGGGCCACGGCGGCGAGGGCTCCACCGGCCTCGGCCTGGACATCGTCCGCAAGCTCGCCGAGGCCACCGGCGGAGACCTCGCACTCGGCCGCTCCGCGGTGCTCGGCGGCGCCGAGATCCGGCTGCGGCTCCAGGCCCGGCCCGACGGCGCGCCGGCCCGCGCCAGCCGTCGGCGCAGCCGCAGCGCGCTCTTCCAGCGGTGACCGGTGACCGGTGACCGGTGGGCGGTGACCGGTGCGCGGAAGGCGCAGGACGGGCCGGCCGGCGGGCGCCGCGGGACGGGCGGCCGGTGTGCCGTGCGCGGTGTGCGGCGGTGCCGGCGGCGGCGGGAGTGCCGGGTCCCACCCCTTCTTTCTTAAGCGGGCCCTAAGAGAGCTGTACCCCTCGCTCAGGGGGCCGTTTCCGGCCTTCCACCCCCGCTAGCGTCGTCCGCGCCGGTCACCCGACCGAGCCGGGGCACGCCGCCCGCAACGGGTCCACGGGACCCCTGCCCGGCCGCGGCGACCCCATTCGGCCCAGTTGCCACCTGCGGAGGTACGCCCACATGACGACCCAGCCCAACCGCCGCCCAGGCCGCCGCCGTCGCAGCCGCAAGGGCGTTGTCCTCGGGGCCTCGGCGGTCGCCGCCGCACTGGTCGCCGGTGGCG
Source organism: Kitasatospora sp. NPDC056181 (assembly GCF_042266225.1). Taxonomy (NCBI): domain Bacteria; kingdom Bacillati; phylum Actinomycetota; class Actinomycetes; order Kitasatosporales; family Streptomycetaceae; genus Kitasatospora; species Kitasatospora sp. NPDC056181. The sequence continues at coordinate 1,577 of NZ_JBHJUK010000072.1, read as the reverse complement.
TCGTCGTCCTCGCCTCCTCGGCCAGCGCCGCCTCGCTCGGCGCCGTCTACAGCCGCACCAGCACCTGGGACGCCGGCTACACCGGCCAGTACCTGGTCAGCAACCCGGACGGCAGCGCGATCGAGAACTGGACGCTGACCTTCGACCTGCCGGCCGGGGCGAAGATCGACTCGCTCTGGAACGCCACCTTCAGCGCCGAGGGCCAGCACATCACCGTCAAGCCCGAGTCCTGGAACAAGCGGCTGGAGCCCGGCAAGAGCGTGGTGGTCGGCTTCGTCGCCCAGGGCGCCGGCGCCGCCCAGGCCGAGCCGGGCAACTGCCTGATCAACAACGTCTCCTGCAAGGCCGGGGACGGCACCGCGCCGACCCCCTCGGGCCGCCCGACCAGCACGCCCACCACCTCGCCGACCGCGACCACGGCGCCCACCGCGACGCCGACCGCGACCGCGACCGCCAAGCCCACCACGGCACCGCCGAGCCCGACCGCCACGGCCAAGCCCACCACCCCGGCACCGACCGCGACCACCACCCCCGCGCCCACCCCGACCACGACCGGGGCCCCCGTCCCGGCCGCCGGCGCCGGCTTCGCCCCGTACGTCGACACCTCGCTCTACCCGCCGTACGACCTCGTCGCCACCGCCAAGGCCACCGGCGTCAAGAACTTCAACCTGGCCTTCGTCGTCTCCGGCGGCGGCTGCACCCCCAAGTGGGGCGGCGTCAGCGACCTCGCCGCCGACGCGGTGGCCGCCCAGATCGGCGCGCTGAGGGCGGCCGGCGGCGACGTCCGGGTCTCCTTCGGCGGCGCCAACGGCAGCGAGCTGGCCCTCGCCTGCTCCTCGGTGGCCGACCTCACGGCCGTCTACCAGAAGACCGTCGACGCCTTCGGCCTCACCAAGGTCGACTTCGACGTCGAGGGCGGCGCGATCAGCAACACCGCGGCCAACACCCGCCGCGCCCAGGCCATCGCCCAGCTGCAGAGGAACGCCGCCGCCAAGGGCAAGGCCCTGGACGTCTCCTTCACCCTGCCCGCGCTGCCCTCCGGCCTGACCCAGGAGGGCGTCAACCTGGTCGCCGACGCCAAGAACAACGGTGTCGCGATCGGCGCGGTCAACATCATGGCGATGGACTTCGGCGACGGCGTCGCCCCCAACCCGCAGGGCCAGATGGGCAAGTACGCCATCGCCGCCGCCACCGCCACCCAGGCCCAGGTGAAGAGCGTGCTCGGCGTGGACGACGCCGCCGCCTGGCGCAAGGTCGCCGTCACCCCGATGATCGGCGTCAACGACGTGGCCAGCGAGATCTTCACCGTGGCCGACGCCAAGCAGCTCGCCGACTTCGCCACGAGCAAGCACCTGGCCTGGCTGGCGATGTGGTCCGGCACCCGCGACAAGGCCTGCGAGGGCGGCGCCAAGGCCTACGCCGACGCCAGCTGCAGCAGCATCGTCCAGCAGCCGCTGGACTTCACCCGGGCCCTCGGCGCCTACGCCGGCTGAGCCCACTCCCGGGGGTGCCCCACCCCTCCCGGGGACCCCGGCCGGGGCGGGCGCCCCCCCCCCCGGGCCCGGGCCGCCCGGGCC
>NZ_JBHJUK010000071.1:0-42942 GCF_042266225.1 Kitasatospora sp. NPDC056181 | reverse complement strand
CCACTGGTGTCCCCCCCACCCCTCCGACCCCCCCCGGCCCCCCCCCCCCCGGGGGTCCGCACTGGGACACGGGGGGTGCCCGCGCGGGCCCGTGCACGCGCGATCCGCGTGCACGGGCCCTCTCGCCCGTTTCCGGCACGGGACACCGGCCGTCCGACACCGCCGTCCGGACACATTCGGGCCAGGACGAAGTCCCGCACGCTCGGGCCCCGCCCGCCCGGCCCTGCCCCGCCCGGGGCAGGCCGAGGAGCACCCGGTGCCCCGGCCTCCCTCATCGCCCCTTCCCCTCTATTTCTGGTGGCCGAATCGCCCACGACCCGTGCGCGCCCGCCCCGGCGGGTGTCCGACCGGCCGGTCGGCCTCGACGAACTCTTCGCCACCGCCGACGTGGTGAGCGTCCACACCCCGCTGACCGCCGAGACCAGGGGGCTGGTCGGACGCCGGTTGCCCGCCGCGATGAAGCCCGGGGCGGGCAAGGTCAACACCGCACGCGGTGCCGTCCCGGACGAGCTCTCCCTGTCCGCCGTCCTCGCCGAACGGCCGGACCTGTTCGCCGTGTTGGACGTCACCGACCCCTGGCCGCCGGTCCCCGGCTCGCCCCCGTTCACACTCCCCGACGTCGTGGTGACCCCCAGCTCGCCGGCAGCGCTCGGCCGGCGGTGACCGACCGGTCTCCGCCAACCGGCCGCCGTCAGCCGGCCGCCGCTCAGCCCACCTGCGTCAGCCCACCTGCGTCCGCCGGCCTCCGTCAGCCCTCGTCCAGGCCGAGCAGCGCGCGGGTGCGCCGGTACTTGGCCGCCAGCCGCTCGGCCGTCGCCGGGTCCAGGGTCGCCAGCCGGGCCGGGTCGGAGTTGTGGGCGAGGTCGGCCTGCTTGACCAGCAGGGCGCCGGGGGTGGCCAGGATGCGGGCGGTGTACTCCTCCAGGGCCTCACCCGGGCGCTTGGTGAGCGCGTCGACGATCGACTTGGTGGTGTCGGTGAGCGCGGCCGAGGCCAGCCAGTCCCGGGTCAGCGCGTCGTCCTCGATCGCGTCGTGCAGCCAGCCCGCCGCGATCTGCTCCTCGCTGCCACCGCGGTCCGCCACACCGTGGGCGACCGCGGCGATGTGTTCGCTGTAGGGGTGGCCGTTCTTGTCGACCTGTCCCTCGTGCGCACGCCGCGCGATGGTCTCCACCTCGGCCAGGCTCAGATAGTCCACCAGGCCATCGTAGGGCTCCCGGCATCTGGTTGACTGCGGCGGTGCCGGGCGACCCCCGGCCCTGCCCACGGACCGCAGACACGACCTGACGCCACCGCGGCAGCTCGCCGACGCGGCCACGTCGCCATGTCGCCACGTCGCCAACCCGACGAAGCGGCCCGAGCCCCTTGAGGACCCATGCCCAGCCTGCCTCCGCTGCTCTCCGGCTTCGCCCCGATCTGGGTCCTCACCGCGGTCGGCTACCTGGTCGGACGCAGCGGCCTGCTCGGGCCGCAGGCCGACATGGTCCTGAACCGCTTCGTGTTCCATGTGGCCATGCCCGCCGCACTCTTCGTGATGATCGCGCGCACCCCGCTGGACCGGTTCGCCAACGCCTCGATGCTGGCCTTCGCCGCCGGGACGGCGGTCGCGACCGGGCTCGGACTACTGGCCGCGCACCGGCTGTTCGACCGGGCGCTCCCCGAGCGGGCGATCGGCGGAATGGCGGCCGGCTACGTCAATTCGGCCAACCTCGGGATCCCGGTCGCCATGCAGGTGCTCGGCGACGCCTCCTTCGTCGCTCCGGTCGTCCTCTTCCAGATCCTGCTGGTCACTCCGGCCGTGCTGACCGTGCTGGACAGCGGGCGTGCGGGCCGGCGCGCGCTGCTCACCCTCCCGCTGCGCAACCCCGTCCTGCTGGCGGTCGCCGTCGGCGCCGCGGCCTCCGCGGTGACCACCTCCACGGGGTGGCACCTGCCCGACGAGGTGGAGCGGTCCTGCCAGCTGCTCGGCGGCGCCGGTGTGCCGACGGCGCTGGTGGCGCTCGGCATGTCGCTGCACCATCGCCCGGCGGCCGCCGGCACGGCCCGGTTGGCCGAGGTCGGCGTGGCCGTCGCGGTCAAGACGCTGATACAGCCCCTGGCCGCGTTCGCCGTCGGCGCGTTCCTCCTCCACCTGCCCCCGCACCAGCTGCTCACCGTCGTGCTGTTCTCCGCCCTGCCGACCGCGCAGAACGTGTTCACCTACGCCCGCGAGTACGGCCGGGGCACCGCGCTGGCCAGGGACTCGGTGCTCTGGTCGACCCTGGTCTCGATGGCGACGCTCTCGGCCGTCAGCTGGGCACTCGGCCCGGCCTGACCCTGCCCGACCGGGGTCGACCCGGCCCGACTGGGCCGCTACGACGGATCGGCGGACGCCGGGGGCAGCTACGAGGAGCAGTGCGGCCTCGCCGTCCCCCCGATCTGCGGCAGTGGCACCACCTCACCCCGGACGGCCCCCCGGACGCGGCGTCCGCCACGCCGACCTGGTCGCGGCCCGGGGCAATTGGTCCCTGCACCCGCGGCAGTCGATACCTGTACAACGGGCAGACGCGGCCGGACGGCGCCCACGAGCTGAGGGGCGCCGTCCTCGACGGGTTCGCCGACCCGAAGCCCACTGACAGCTTCCGGTGGTCGCGGCCCCAGGCTCCCGCCCCGCGGCCCCGGGGCACCCTCCCCGCCCCAGGCTCCCGGCCCCGCCCACGCCCCGCGGCTCCCGGCCAGGCCTCGGGGCCGCGGCGGGGCCGCTCACTCCGCCTCGCGGGCCGCGGTGACCACCTCCGTCATCGCCAGCAGGAAGCGCCGGGCCGTCGCCAGCTCCCCCGCGTCGAAGCGGCCCATCGCGGCCACCAGGTCGGCGATCAGGCCGCCGAAGAAGGCCTGCCCCAGCTCCATCGCCTGCTCCTCCACCACCAGCCTGACCTTGCGGCGGTCCCCCGGGTCGCGCTCGCGCCGGATCAGGCCGAGCCGCTCCAACCGGTCGATCAGGCCGGTGGTCCCGGCCGAGTTGAGCCGCAGCGCCTCGCCGAGCCGCCCGGGGGTCACCACCGTCCCGGCCCGCGCGGCGTCCAGCAGGTGGATCAGTGCCCGCAGGTCGGTCGGGTGCAGGCCGTGACGTCCGGCGAACTCGGCCCCGAACAGGTCGAGTTCGACGGTCAGCCCGCGCAGCAGATGGACCAGCTGCATTGGTTCCTCGGTTTCGTCCACCCCGCCATTCTTCCGTGGGCACGCCCGTGCGACTATTCTCTCGCTCAGCGAGATTATTGCTGAGCGAGTCAGTTCGCGATCCACCGGAGGGCACGATGGCAGCACGCTCCACCAGGACGTCCGGCACCGCCGACCCCGCCGCGCCCCCGGGGGCCGGCCTCGGCCGCTTCCTCGCCGCGTACGACGAGGCCCTGGCCCGCTGGCCCGTCCCCGTCGAGGCCCTCACCGTCCGCACCCCGCACGGCACCACCCGGATCAACGCCTGCGGCCCCCGCGACGGCCGCCCGCTGGTGCTGCTCCAGGGCGGCGGCGCCACCTCCGCTTGCTGGCTCGCCAACGTCGGGGCGCTCGCCTCCGCGGGCCACCGGGTCCTCGCCGTGGACCTCATCGGCGACCCCGGTCGCAGCGTCCTCGACGGCCCGCGACTCGACGGCGTGCCCGGCCTGCTGGGCTGGCTGGACGCCGTCCTCGACGAGCTCGCCGTCCCCGAGGCCGACCTCTGCGGCCACTCGTACGGCGCCTGGATCGCGCTGGAGTACGCACTGCACGTCCCGGCGCGCATCCGGCGGCTGGCCCTGCTCGACCCCACGCAGTGCTTCGCCGGCCTCCGCCCGGGCTACCTGCTGCGCGTGCTCCCCCTCTTCCTGCCACCCCGCACCGCCGGGACGGCCCGCTCCTACCTCGACTGGGAGACCCGCGGCACCGGCCTCGCCCCCGCCTGGCGCGAGCTCTACGCCCTCGGCCACGCCGACTTCCCCGCCACCCGCCCGATCACCGGCCCCCGCCCGACCCCCGCCCGCCTCCGTGCCCTCACCGCCCCCACCCTGGTCCTGCTCGCCGAGCAGAGCCGCACGCACGATGCCCGCCGCCTCGCCGACCTGGCCCGGCAGGCCCTCCCCACCGCCACCGTGACCGTCCTGCCCGGTCTCTCCCACCACAACCTCCTGACCGCCCGACCGGCCGAACTCAACGACCGCATCACCGAGTTCCTCGCCTGACGCCGCCGGGACCGACGGACCCTACCGGGAAGCCGCCCGACAGCACGAGGCGGTGAACCCGGACCAGTCCGTGCCCCGCGAGGCGAAGGCGATCGCCACACCCGCAACACCCGCACTGCGCGTACTGCGCGTACTGGAGCAGCGGGCCTTCGCACTCCGCCTCGGCCGACGCCCGGCCCCGGCATGAACGGCAATCGCCGCAGCAGCCGGCCGCACCCGCCAGCAGTGGCCGGCGCCGTGGCACAACCTGTCCCACCGCTCGGCCATTCCAGGTCAGTTGCGATGCGAGCCCCAGATCACGCTGCGCACGGGCGAGTGCCTGGTGAGCCTGCTCGATGTGCTCCCCGACGGCTTCGGCCCGCTGCCGAGGGTGACCTCACGCGACGAGGGCGTGCGCATCCGCCGACTCCTCGACGGCGCCCCGTCGGCCCGGGAACGGCTCCTGCGCACGGGCGAGCAGCGCCCTTCCCCGGGAGGCCACGCGCACGGCCGGATCCGGATCCGGGCGGATCCACACCTGGGCGGCTCTCCCTCGGGGCGGATCCGCCCCGGGGCCGGTCTGCACCGGGGCGGGTCTGCGTCGGGGTGGATCCGCCCCGGGGTGGGACGGCGAGGGCCCGCGACGCCGTCGCGGTCGGCCGTCGGGCAGTCTCATCGTCATGACCCCACCCCTCTACGTCTCCCGGTCCGCCCTCATCGACGAGCTGACCCACTCCGGCGCCAGGCTCGCCGGCACTCTCGCCGCCCTGACCGGGGAGGACCTGCGCGCCGCTTCCGCCCTCCCCGGCTGGACCCGCGCACATGTCGTCGCCCACCTCGCCCGCAGCGCCGACGCCTACCGCCGGCTGCTGAAGACCGCCCGCACCGGCGCCGAACCGGGGCCGCGCCCCGACGCCGGAGCCCTGACCCGCGCCGTCGAGGACAGCGCGGCCCGGCCGGCCCCCGACCTGGTGGACGACCTGCACGACTCCCTCGCCGCCCTCATCGAGGACGCGCGGTCCATGCCCGCCACCGCATGGGACGCGGAGGTGACGGCGGCAGCCGGCTGGCCGCACCCGGCGTGGTTCACCCTGTACCGCTGCTGGCGCGAGCTGGAGACCCACCACACCGACCTGGCTGCCGGCCACGGCCCGTCCGACTGGCCCGCCCCCTACGTCGCCTGGGCGCTCGACGACACCCTCACCACCCTGGCCGCCCGTGACTTCCCGCTCGGCCGGGTCGACGCCGTCGACCTGGGCCGACAATGGACCCTCGCGCCGTCCGGCCCCGCCGTCACCGCCCCCGGCCACGCCGTCCTCGCCTGGCTCACCGGCCGCACCGACACCAGCCCCCTCACCTTCACCGACGGCCCCCTCCCCGTACCCCCGGCCTGGCCACTCCCCCCGACCCGGCCCTGGACCTGGACCTGACCGGCCACCGCACTCGCCATCGGCACACCCCCTGGCCGGCTCTCGGCCTGCGACCACGAGGACCCCCTGTTCTCCGCCCCTGCCCGCACATGGGAAGCGGGGCGAACACGGAGCGGGGGAAGGTGGTCCGCCCGGAGGTTTCCACCGCGAGGCGTGGGACCTGATCGGCTCCGGCAGCCCGCGTCCTCGGAGCGGGTACCGGTGTCGGAGCGGCCGGGGGACTGCCGGTCCTGACGCCCATTGATCACGGTGTGCGGGAATCGTGCGACCGCATCGACGGCCGGCTGAGCACGCACGTCCGAAAGGACCCCGTCAGGCCGGCGGCGGATGCGGCGCGCCTCCATGCAGTCGAGGCCGAGCTGGCAGCGACGCTCGCTGCCGACGTGCGGGAATGGTGGATCCGGGGCAACGTCAGAGCCGACTACCGGATTCCCCGGACCATTCGCTCCGGTGACGCTGGAGGAGGCCCTGGACACACGAGAGATCTGGCTTCTCGTCGCGGATCAGGAGGAATCGCACTTCGATCGGAACGGTGCGGACGAACCCCGGTTCCTGCCGGAAATCATGCCGATCGCGATGAGTCCTGGTGGTGATGACCTCATCGTCAATCTGCGGGTCGGCGAGCACCACGGCGCGGTCTTCTTGTGGGATCACGAGCGCTGGGGGCTCGGGACCCCGTTGTGGGACTCCGTCGGCTCGATGCTTGAGGACATCGGCGTCGCACTCGAATCCCGGACGCCGGTCCTGCATCGACACACTGCTCCCGGCGGCGCCGAAGCGGCCTGCGTCGGCAAGATCAGCGACTCGGGCGACCAGATCAATGACTCGGCCGATCACCAGGCACGGGCTGTGGCCGGCCGAACCCCGCAGAATCCGGGCCCGCGACCTCCTATCTATCGCTCAGGAGCTGGGCCGTCAGCCCGCGACACGCCGATCCCGGCAGCGAGGCCCGGACCCGCAGCTCCCGCCGGTCCTGCGCCCCGGATCTGCTGACCCGATGGCCCCCGCCGAGTGCCCGGCGGTCCGGCCCGCCCTCGCCGAACTCGCCGCCCTCGCCGTCGTCCCCCCGACGGACCGCACACTGCCCGCCCTGACCTCACACCTGCGGGGTTTCGCGGACCAGCCGGCCATCCAGAGGTTCACCGACGCTCTCCGGACGGGCGCAGCGCCTGGAGTACCGACACGGGCACGAGCCGTCCATCCACCTCCTCGGCCCGATGCTGCCCAAGGTCGGAGCCGGACTCACCCGGTCACCCGCCGCCCGACAACGACCCCGCGGACGCGGCGCACCGAGCGCCACCGCCCTCCTGTTTCTCGTGAACGTTCGCGGACGTCAAGATCCGCAACTGCTGCCCAACCCGGCACCCGCCCCCGGGGGTGGACGAAGCCGGTCCGTGGGAGTCGGCAGGCCGCTCATCGGGAGGTGCCATCTCCGCTTCTGGGGGACGGTGTTTTCTGCAACGGCTTCGCCACCGGTCAGGGCGTGCAGCGCTCGGGGCGGGTCGCTCGGAGGGGCGCGGTCGTGGGCGGTGTACGAGCGGTGTAACGGCCGGGCCCGAGGGGTGGTCGGTGCCAGGACACCGGCCGCCGGCCCCGGCGGTCTGCTTCGCCACCGGCGGGGCCGCCGTTCCCCTCGTGCTCGGCGGCGCCCGACACGCCGCCGCGAACATGGCTGCAGGGTCGGCTGCAGCTGGCGTCGGCATCTGGCTCCGAGACCCAGGGGCTCGGGTTCGCCGACATCCACGACGCCTACGGCACCCACAACGCCGACGACAGCCACGGCAGCCACCGCGGCCACGGCGCTGTACCCGCGTCCGGTCTCGCCGGGGCTGCCGTCGTTCCCCGCAGCCGCAAACGCGCCGAGACGAGGCTCGGTCGGTCGGCGAACGGCCCGTCGGGTGCCGGCGGGCCCGCTCGTCAGTAGATCAGGTAGCCGGGCCGGTGGCCCTCGTCCTCGATCTCCCCGGTGGCCTGTGCCCTCAGCTTGCGGGACAGCTCCTCCAGCGCGCGGGAGGCCGCGACCTCCTCGCCGATGCGGGCAAGCGGGCGGTCCTCCGCGCTCTTGACCGCCTCCCCGTGCGCGCTGAGGCCCGGTGCCCTCGCGCCGGTCAGCCGGGCGTTGCACCCCGTGTGCACACCGTCTTCCTCGAAGCTCAGCTCCACGTCCCATTGGTTGTGCATGCCACACCTCCTGGTGCCGGCCCCCGACCTGCCTGCTCAGACCGGCACGGACACGGACGCCGTGGCGGCTGCTCACACCAGCGTGCGCCCGCTGCGCCCGCGGCGGCAAGCGCGGCGGGCCTGGCCGGGCGGGCGTGGCAAGCCCCGACTTCCCCTCGTGACGGGCCCCTCCTTCCGGGCCTCACGGACTCGCCCTTCGCGTCCTCCGCGACTGCGTCCCGGGGGTCGGCGCCCCGCCCCGGCGGTAGGCTGGCGACAGCGCGCCGCGACCGAGGCCGAACCACGGACCGCCGGTCCGGTGCCGGCAGCGACGTTCGGGTGGTCCCTCCGTGGCGGTCTTCCTTCTCGCACTCAGCGCCGCCTGTTGTCTGGGCCTCGGCTTCGTCCTCCAGCAGCACGCGGCACAGCGGGCGCCGCGCTCCGACCTGCTGCACTGGCGACTGCTGCTCGACCTGCTGCGGATGCGCGAGTGGCTGCTCGGCACCGGTTTCATGGTCAGCGGCCTGATCCTCTCCGCCCTCGCCCTCAACAAGGGCGAGGTCTCGCTGGTCGAACCCCTCCTCGCCACCAACCTGCTGTTCGCGATGGCACTCTCCCGGGTGCTCACCCGCCAGAGCCTCGGCCGCTCCGGGTGGGCGGGCGTGCTGCTGCTCGGCCTCGGCGTGACCGCCTTCATCGTGGCGGGCCGCCCCACCGGCGGCGGCCCACCGGCCGGGGAGCTGCGACATTGGCTGGTCGTCGGCACGGTCACCGGACTGACGCTGCTGCTGGTCTCCTTCGCCCGCCGACTACCGCTGTTCGAGGAGGCCACCCTGCTCGCACTGGCCGCCGGACTGCTGTACGGGCTCCAGGACGCGCTCACCCGGACCACCACCCAACGCCTCGACCACGACGGGCTCGACGCCGTGCTGCGAACCTGGCAGCCGTACGCCGTGGTGGCGGCGGGCGTGGTCGGACTGCTGCTGGTGCAGAGCGCGTTCGAGGCCGCGCCACTGCGGATGTCCCTGCCCGCGCTGACGGCTGCGCAGCCGATCGCAGGAATCGCCTGCGCGGTCGGGTTCCTCGGCGACCGTCTGCGGGTCACCCCCGGCGCGCTGGCCTGGCAGGTGGCCGGCCTGGTGGCCATCGTCATCGGCGTGATCGTGATCGGCCGCCACCCCGCCATGCCCGGCACCGCGCACGACCGCCGGGACAACGCCGTCCAAGCCGCCCAATCCGGGGCCCCGGCCGGGGAAGCGATGGCGGCGGGGTCGGCCGGGTCGGCCGGGGAAGCGAGGGCGGCGGAGTCGGCCGGGGAAGCGAGGGCGGCGGGGTCGGCAGGATCGGCACGGGAGGCGGGGCAGGCGGCGCCGGCCGGCCGCGGCACCCCCGCCATCAGCACGGACGGCACCGATCCTCCACGTCCGGACCCCTCTGGTTCACCAGGCGCTACGGGCTCCCCCGACTCGCCCGACTCCGGCAGCTCCAGCGGCCCCGGTGGCTCCAGCGGCCCCGGTGGCTCCAACTCCGGTGGCTCCCGGTAGCCGGCCAGCCGGCAGCGGGACCAACGGCAGCCAGGCCCACGGCAGCAGGACCAACAGCAGCAGGAGAGGCGTCGGCGGAGAGGCGGCGAGATGTGCTGGAGCGCGCAGGCGGATCTGATCGCCGGCGGACTGGTGTCGGGCATCGGTGTGCTCTGCCTGGTCCGGACCCACCGCGCCGGACGACCGGAGCGGATGGTGCTCGCCGCGCTCCCCCTTGTCCTGGGCGCGCACCAACTGATCGAGGCCGCCGTCTGGTACGGCAGCGACGGCGGTGTCCCCGCCGTACCGGCCGGGTGGGCACGTACCGCCTGGGCTGTGATCGCGCTGCCGCTGCTGCCCGTGCTCGTTCCGGCCGGTGTCTGGTGCGCGGCCCGCGAACCGGCTCGACGGCGTATCGTCCTGCCCTTCCTCCTCCTCGGCCTGCTCGTCGCCGTCCCGCTCGCCGTGGCCGTCGCCACCCACCCGGTGTCGGCCACCGAACACGGCCACACTCTCAGCTACGCCATCGGCCTCCCCCACCCTGCCGTCCTCCTGACCGGGTACCTGCTCGCCACCGTCGGTTCGCTCCTCGTCAGCGGCGACCGCCTGCTGCGCCGCCTCGGCCTTCTTACCGGCGTGGGCGCCGTGGTCTGCGCGCTGCTGTGGCGGCTCGCCTTCGTCTCCACGTGGTGTGCCCTCGCCGCCCTCGCGAGCCTGGTCCTCCTCCAGTGGACCGGCCGCCCAGCGCACGAGTGACGGCCGCAGAACTGACGGCCGCACGACCAACGGCCACAGGACGGACGGGCCACCGCCGGCCGTCGACGCTCGACCACCCGGCGCCCGATCGCCGCTACCCCGACCACCCGGCCCCCGACCACCCGACCCCGACCGCCCCGTCGATCACGTGAAAACTCGATCACGTGAAAGCCCGGGCGCGGACCGTGCCGGGCGCGGACCGTGCCGGGCGGGGCAGAATGTCCGCCATGACTGATCCGAACCCCGACTGGATCACCGTTCTGGCCTACGAGAACGTGTCCGGTCGCCTTCATCCGCCGGCCGCCGTCCGCGCTTGACTGCGTGACCGCGGAATCGACTGGATGCCCTTCGCCTCCGACGAGATCCGCTGGGGCCTGACCTGCGGCCGCGACTCCGACGGCCACTGGCGCGGCTGGTTCGACGTCCGCGTGCAGGCCGCGGCGCTCAGCCGCCTCGGGCTCCACCCCGACCAGCCGTCCGCAAGGGTCACCGGGCCGAGCCCTCCGGGCTGGTGGCACGCCGCCGCAGAGCGCAACGCCCGTCAGCAGTTCGGCGTCCGTTTCTGAGCCGTGCTACGCCGCCAGCGTCGGCCCCGGGGGATTCTCGACCGCGCTCGCCGGACCGTGACCGCGCAGGCGGTCCATCTCCCGCCACTCGGGGCGGAGACCGGCGAGCGTGGTGGTCGCGAAGTACAGGCCCCCGGAGACAAGCAGCACGGGTATCAGGCCGATGAGGGAGATGGCGGCGCCAGCGAGGAGACCGCCGAGGGGGATGCCGGCCCAGGCGAGGGAGTCACCGAGGGCCCCGACGCGGCCGAGCAGGTGGCGCGGCACACGCTCGAAGAGCATCGCGCCGAGGATCGGGTTGAGGAAGCCGGAACCGAAGCCGCCCACCGCGAAGACGACGAGCACGACGCCCATCGGCGCGCCCATGGCAAGGACCAGGAACCTCGGGGCGCCGCAGAGCAGGAAACCGGTGAAGAACACGACCCGGCGCGGGAGCCGGTGGGCGAAGGCCGCCGCTATCAGGCTGCCGCCGACCGCGGCGATCCCCCAGACGCTGCCGGTGAGGCCGATGGCCGCCGGGCCACCGCCGGACTCCTGTGCCCAGACCGGGACGAGAACCGTCATGAACCCGGCGTCCAGCAGGTTCGTCACGCCGATCATCACGATCACGGTGAGCATCAACGGCTCGGTCCGTACGAAGGAGAAGCCCTCCCGGAACATCTGCCAGTAGCCGGCCTGCTGCTGCGCCCCGCCCTCCCCGGCCTCCGCCGGCGGCGGGGTGACGGCCGCCCGGCCCATGCCGCGTGGCAGGACGAGCGAGATGACCAGCGAGCCCAGTGCGAAGGCGACGGCGTTCATCGTCAGACCGGCCATCGGGCCGAGCAGGGCGATCAGCCCGCCGCCGACCGCCGGGCCGACGGTCGAGGCCAGCCGCTCGGTGACCCCGGCGAGGCCGGTGGCCCGTTCCAGCGGTACGCGGGCCCGGTCGGCCGCCTCGGGGACCATCACCTCCTTGGCCAGGTCACCCGGACCGCGAACGGCTCCGACCAGCCCGACCATGACGAGCAGCAACCAGAACGGCAGCACGCCCAGACCGTGCAGCAGCGGGATCAGGCCCGCGGCAACGGCGCTCACCGCATCGGTGGTCCAGGAGATGACCCGCGGGCCCAGGCGGTCCACGACCGGCCCGGCCAGTGCCTTGACCAGGACATACGGCGCCATCTCGACGAAGGCGACGACGCCCGTCATGGTGGCGCTGCCGGTGGTGGCGAGGACGAACCACGGTAAGGCGATCGCCGAGACCCGTGTCCCCGTCAGGGAGATCGCCATGGCCCCGAGCACCCCAGCCAACGGCCGGACCGTTCGCGGCGAACCGGCGGCCTCCGGGGCCGCAACGGGGACGGTGGTCATGACCGGCCCTCCGATTCGTCCGCCTCGGGGCCGCTCGCGGGGTCGGGCAGCACCTGGAACACCACCGCGACCCGTTCCGCACCCTCCGGCACGGCGCCGAGCGCGGACTCGGACACGGCCCCGGACTCGGACTCTGATGCAGAACCGGAGTCGGACTCCGAGCCGGCCCCGGATGCGGGCTCGGACCCGGACCCGGTTCCTGGCGCCCGCCGGTAGCGCCCGACCACCTCCGCCACCTCGTCGGCGAGGCGGCGCGCCTCCTCCGGCGTCAGCAGCAGCGACCAGTCGCTGAAGTCGAAGGAGTGCCGCCACTCCCGGGGCATGGTCTCGAAGGAGTTCAGTGCGCGCTGGGTGGTCAGCGCATTGGCGGCGACGACCGAGCGCAGGTAGGAGAGCGCGGCCTCGGGCTCCTCGTCGGCCAAGTTCCGGTCCGCGAACCAGGTCATCTGGTGGAGCGGCTTCCACCAGCGCTCGCGGGCGTTCCCGCGCTCGGTGTCCTCCGCGACGAAACCCGCGGCCGCCAGCTGGCGCAGGTGGTAACTGGTCGCCCCCGACGTCAGCCCCATCCGCTCGGCGAGCCTGGTCGCCGTGGACGGCCCGTGCCGGCGCAGGAGCCCGACCAACTGCACGCGCACCGGGTGGGCAAGGGCCCGCAGGCCCTTGGCATCGAGGACGACGACGTCGTTCTGCGGCTCCGGGCTGTGTTGCCACTTCTGCTCTTCGGTCATGGCAGACAGCGTAGAACCGCAAAGACTTCTTCGCAAAGGGTTATTTGCGAAGAAGTCTTTGCGATCCTCGGGAGCCCCGACGGCCGCGCACCACCGCGTCGCGAACCCCCGGCACACCGCCGCGTCGCGAACCCCCGGCGATCGTCAGTCGCGGGCGACCTCCAGGATCAGGACCACGGTGAGCCCGCCGCCCGGAGTCGGCTCCACGGCCAGCCGCCCGCCGGCCGCGCGGATCAGCCCGTACCCGGCCGGACCCACCGGGCCCTCCGGACGCAGCCCGGCGAGCAACCACTCACGGGCCTCCGGGAGTTCACAGGGTCCGCGGTCCACCACCCGCAGCTCCACCCGGGCCCGGTCCGCCACCGGACCGCCCGCACCGGCCGGCCCCGCCCCCCGGCCGCGGACGGCCCCCGTGCTCCTCCCGCCCCCCGCGCCGCGCGTACTCCCGAAGCCGCCGATGCCGCCTGAACCCCTCCGGCCGGACACCGCGTCGGCCCGGACCAGCACCCGGGCCCCCGCCGGGTTGCGCCGGATCGCATGGTCGACCAGCCCGGCCAGCGCGGACTCCAGTCGCCGGGCGTCCACGGCCACCACCGGCAGTCCGGCCGGTATCCGCACCGCGACCGCTGCCGCACGCCCGCCGCCGCGCAGCACCCGCCGCACGACCTCGCCGATCTGGACGTGCTGCGCCTCCGGGCTGCACCCCTCACTGCGCTCGGTCCAGCGCACCCGCTCCAGCTCGGGCCGGGTGAGCGGGCGCGGTGCGGCCATCTCCCGGGGTGGCGGCCGCCCCGGACCACCGGCCCAGCCGGAACCTGCACCGCCGAACCCGTCCGCGCCCTCGGCGCCGCCCGCACCACCCCCGAACCCGTCGTCCCGGCCACCACCCGAGCCACCGTCCCGGCCGGAACCGCCATGGTGCCCGGACGCCCCGGACCCGCCCGGGCCGCCGACGCCCCCGAACGCACCGAACCCACCGAGTACCCGGGCACCCGACGCGACGTAGCCCCAGAGCTTCCCGCGTGCCATCGCCCTGCCCCTCGTGCATCACCGGCCGCCACCGCCGATCGCGCGGCAGGCCGGACAGGGCCGCGTTTCGGGCCCCTCCGCCAAGCCTGCGCCTCCGCCACCCGGGTGACAATCCGGCTCATGGGCGCAAATCGGCCACCGCACCCCGCCGGTCGGCGGGTGTCGTCCCGGCCGACCGACGGGGCGGAGATCCACCTCGCGGGCCCCACACCCCCGAGGACCGTGTGCTCCGGGTACGCGCCCGGGGCCTTCCCGGCACACGCCCCGGGGGCGCGCGGCTGGGCACGGGGCCCCTGGGGCACACGGCCCGCAGCCGCCCAGGGCCCTTGGGGCACGCGGCCCCCTGCCGCCCGGCCCGATCCGGCCGCCGAACCTAGACTGACCCCATGACCCGGCTCAACGACCAGGTCCAGGAGCTGCTCCAGGAGTACGCCGACCTGATCTCGATCACCGGCGGGGACGCCTTCCGGGCTCGCGCCTACGAGAAGGCCGCCCGAGCGGTGGGCGGTTACCCGCAGGACGTCGCCGGACTGGACGCCAAGGGCCTCCAACAGATCCCCGGCGTCGGGAAGTCCACCGCCGAGAAGGTGGCCCAGTACCTCGCCACCGGCCGGATGGAGGCCCTGGAGACGCTGCGCGCCGCGATCCCGCCCGGCGTGCGCGAGATGATGGCCGTCCCCAGCGTGGGCCCCAAACGCGCCCTCGCCCTCTACCAGGACCTCGGCATCGCCTCGGTCGATGAACTCGCCGACGCGATCCGCGCGGACCGGCTGAGCGGGGTGGCCGGATTCGGCGAGCGCAGCGGAGAGAAGATCCTGCACGGTATCGAGCTGATGCGGCAGTCCGGCGGGCGGACACTGCTCGACGCGGCCACCGAGCAGGCCGAGCAGATCGTCGCGGCGATCGCGTCCGTGCCGGGCTGCACCCGCTGCGCGTACGCGGGTTCACTGCGCCGGATGCGCGAGACGGTCGGCGACATCGACGTGCTCGCGACCGCCGAGGACTCCGCACCGCTGATGGCCGCGCTCACCGAACTCCCCTACGTGGCCGAGGTGATCGTACGCGGCCCGACCAAGACCTCGGTGCGCACGGCGAAGGGCCTCCAGGTGGACCTGCGGGTGGTGCCGGAGGAGGACTGGGGCGCGGCGCTGCTGTACTTCACCGGCTCGAAGGCGCACAACATCAGGCTCCGCACCATGGCCGTCCGGGCCGGCCTGAAACTCTCCGAGTACGGGCTGTTCGAGGTGGCCGACGCCGGGAACGGGGAGAGGGCCGGGAACGGGGACAGCGCCGAGGGCGGGAAGGCGGCCCCGGAGGCCGCGAGCGGCGCGAAGGTGGTCTCGGCCACCGAGGAGGAGGTCTACGCGGCACTCGGACTGCCTTGGATCGCACCACCGTTGCGCGAGGACCGGGGCGAGATCGAGGCGGCGCTCCGCGGCGAACTGCCCGAACTGGTCACCGAGGCCGACCTCCGCGGCGACCTGCACACCCACACCAACCTCACCGACGGGCTCGCCGGCCTGGAGGAGATGATCGACACGGCGGCCGCGCGCGGCTACGCGTACTACGCCGTGACCGACCACGCACCCGACCTGGTCATGCAGCGGATGACCGACGAGAAGATGCTCGCCCAGCGTGAACAGCTGCGCGAACTCGCCGGGCGGCACAAGAAGATGCGCCTGCTGCACGGCACCGAGCTCAACATCGGGCCGGACGGCGGGGTCGACTGGCCCGCCGAGTTCCTGGCCGGCTTCGACGTCTGCGTCGCCTCAGTCCACTCGCACTTCGGCGCGGACCGGGCGACCCAGACCCGCCGGCTGATCCGGGCCTGCGAGAACCCGCACGTCCACGTCATCGGCCACCTCACCACCCGCCGGATCGGCCGGCGGGGGCCGATCGACGTCGACCTGGACGCCGTCTTCGAGGCCGCCGCCCGCACCGGCACGGCGATCGAGATCAACAGCTCGCCGCAGCGGCTCGACCTGCGCGACGAGGACGTGCTGCGGGCGAAGCGGTACGGCGTGAAGTTCTCGATCGACAGCGACGCCCACGCCACCGGTCACCTCGCCTACCCGCGATACGGAATCGGCACGGCCCAGCGCGCCTGGCTGACCACCGAGGACGTGATCAACGCCTGGCCGTGGCAACGGCTGAAGCGGTTCCTGCGCAAGGACGCGCTGCGGTAGCGGCGCACCCGTCTCCACCTCGCATCCGACCTGCGAAGTTTGCCCGAGTTTGCGGTGGAAAACCCTGGTGCAACCGACGCGGGAGGAGCATCATGGAGGTGGACCTGCGAGGTAGATGAGGGAGTTCGACCGCAGGAGGCAGTGGCGACAGATCGAGACGGATCAGGGTCTGCCGCTGGTACCTCGGTCGACGATCGAACTGTTAGGCCGGAGGACGTGACGTCCGGAGGCCACCCCCGCCTCGCAGGTTCCGCATGCCCCCACCGCACTGGCCGTAGGCCGCACTGGCTGTACTAGCCGTACTGCACCGGACGGGACCGGACTGGCCGTACACGGCGAGGTCCGTGCGGCGGACCCCGCTACGCGGTCGGGACCGCGTACCCCATCTCCCAGGCGTGCACGGCGATGCCGACGCGGTTCTGCACGCCCAGCTTGCGCTGGATGCTGGCGACATGCGTCTTCACGGTGCCCGGTGAGATGAACAGCTCGGCGGCGATGTCGGCGTTGGTACGGCCTGCCGCGACGTGACCGGCGATCTCCACCTCCCGTTCGGTGAGCGGCACCACGGGGGCACGACGGCTCTCCGGGCGCCGGGGCGCCGTCACGTGCTTCAACAACCGGACCGTGACGGACGGGCTGATCAGGCTCTCGCCGCTCGCCGCCGCCCGGACCGCCTCGGCCAGCAGCGCCGGACCGGAACGCTTCAGCAGGAAGCCCGACGCGCCGTGCTGAAGAGCCGGGTAGACGTACTCGTCCAGGTCGAAGGTGGTCAGCACCACCACCCGCACCGGCGTGACGGCACCCGGTCCGGCCAACCGCCGGGTCAGCTCCAGGCCGTCCATCCGGGGCATCCGGATGTCGACCAGTGCGACGTCCGGGCGCAGCTGCCCCGCGAGTTCGAGTGCGGCGACGCCGTCGGCCGCCTCGCCGACCACGGTGATGTCGGGCTGGGCCTCAAGGATCCGCCGGACGCTCCGGCGGACCGCCTCCTGGTCGTCCGCGATCAGCGTGCGGATGCGGGCCGGGCCGGCCCCGGGCGGCTCGGCGCCGACCACGGTGGCGGACGCGGCGGCGGACACGGCGGCGGTGACCGTACCGGGCGCCGCGACAGGTGCCGTACCGGACACCATGGCAGGCACCGCGGAGGGCACCGGATCGTTCGGACCGTGCTCCGGATGGGGACTCGTCACGGGGAGCAGTCTCGCACGCTCCGCCGGGCCCGCCATGAGTCGCGCGCCGGTTCAGGCGGCCTTGCCCGTGAGCTCCGTCGCCCGACCGTCGCGCAGCACGGTTATGTGCGGCGGGACTTCGACCCTGAACCGGGCGTCGCAGTTGGAGACGCCGCTGCAACTCGCCTCCAGCGTGAGGGTGTCGCCGTCCAGCACCCACTCGCTCCTCTGCTTGCCCAGGACCTCTGCCTTGAACCAGCGCGTGACCTTGACGTCCTGACGGTCCGTCGCCACCAGATCGGTCGGGACGTGGTGACGGGAGACGACGTTGAGCGTGGTACCGCTGTAGCCGAAGGTCCTGTCCTCCGGCGCGGCTTCGTCGGCCTTTGCACAGCCGGTGACGGTGACCAACGCGGCGAACGCGACCAGCGCGGCCACGGCGGCAACCACTCGACGAAGTGACGCTCGACGAGCAGGCGTGTCCGGCACGGCCGGTGTGGTGGTCATGGGGTGGCTCCTCCAACGCGAACGACGATGACGGCTACGGCTACGGCTACGGCTACGGCTACGGCTACGAGCTTGCCCGTTCCGCTTCGCCCTGCCATCTGCCGTTCGGCAGATATCCGGCCTCGATTTCGTCCCGTTCAGCCCCACTTCCGCTGCCGACCCCTGCCGAACGGGCCACCCCACCGGCCGTCCGAGTGGCGTGCTCTCCGCAGTCGGGCATGGAAGGAAACAGGGTCCGTCGGTCACTGGCGGGGCCGATCTGCTGACGGCCCGTACCGCCCCGTCCGGCCTGTACTTGCCCGTAGTCATTCACGTCGTCCCCAGCGCGACCCCCGGGAAGGGGCAGACAGGCCGGACGGGAATCCGCGGTTGCCCTGCACCTCCTTGCGACCGTCGCCACGGGGCACCGTCACCTCGCATCGGCCCGGGGCGGAGACGGCCGTGGCGCTGCCCGTCAGGAGGGCGTCGATGATTGCCTCCACCAGATCCAGTTCTTCCACGGACCGGCCGAGTTCCCGGCTCACACCACCTGCTTCGACCCCGAGGACGATGGCTGCGGAGTCTCCCTGCCACAGCCAGGTGAAGCCGAGCGGGCCCACATGCCGAGGGCGGACCGCGACATCCCGGAACCAACCGTCGTCCCGTTGCCCGACCTCCGCAACGCCCTCAAGGTCCTGCCTCAACCGGTCGGCCAGTGTGTTCCCCCACGTTGCCGGGCCGTGGTGACAGTCCTCGGGCAAAGGCCGCCTGATGCGGCGGCTAGCGCACCGGCAGCTCACAGGTGATCCGCCAACCCGACGGCTGGTGCGGGCCCGCGCCGAGCGAGCCGCCGTGGGCGGCCAGCCGCTCCGCCATCCCCGCCAGCCCGGTGCCGCCGCTGCCCGGCAGTCGCCGCCACAGGCCCCTCGGGCCTGGCGCGCGCCCCCGCCCGCCGTCATCCGTCACCGACACCTCCACCACCCGGACCACCGACCCATCCGGACCGCCCCGACCCGCCGACCCACCCCGCCCCGCCGGACCACTCCTCCCCGCCGAACCACCGGCATCAGCCGAACCACCGGACTCTCCCGACCCACCCCGCCCCGCCGGACGGTCCACCACCGCCACCCGCACGACCACCTCCCCCGCACCGGGCGCGTGCCGTCGCACATTCGTCAGCCCCTCCAGGACGACGGCGTACGCGGTCGCCTCGGCGTCGCGCGACAACAACCCGGCGCTCTCCGGCGCCAGTTCGACGGTGGCCCGGGTCGAACCGGTCCCCGAGAAGCGCCCGACCAGTTCCGCCAGGTCGGCCAGCCCGTGGACCCGGGTGGCCCCGACGGCACGGCCTTCCCCCGCCTCGTCGGCCTGCGGGTCGCGCAGCGCTCCCACCATCGCGTCCATCGAGTCCAGCGCCCGCAGTCCTGCCTCCTCCAGCCGACGCAACAGGTCGCCCGTCTCCGCCGCATCCAGGCCGGGCAGCTGGCCGGCCTGCGCCTCCAGGACGATGCCGGTGATCTCGTGGGCGACGAAGTCGTGCAGCCCGCGGGCCACTTCGAGTCGCTGCTCCCGGCGGGCGCCGGCGACCGCGCGCTCCCGGCGGGCGTCCAGGGCCCGCAGGTAGAGGCCGGCTCCGGCCACTCCGACCGCCGGGAGCAACGAGAGCAGCGTGACGATCAGCGAACCGGTCCAGCCGCCCTCGGGAACCCGGAGGGCGAAGCGCAGCGGCACCAGCAGCACGGCCAGGCCGACCAGTGCCCCCACCGGCCCCGCCCACCGACCGGGCACCCGCCGCACCGCCCGTCCAAGCAGCACCAGCAGGGCGAGCCACTCGAAGGGCAGCCAGAACGCGGCGAGCCGGTACGGGCCGGAGTAACCGGCGTCCAGCGCCAGTGAGGCGATCGCGGCCAGTCCCGTCGCCCCCGCCAACGTCACCCGGCGGAACGGCCACGGCAGGACGGACACCGCCGCCGCGAACGCCGACATGGCGGCGAGGAGCAACGCGGCCGCCCGCTGCCCCGGGTGAGCCAACACCACCGGCGCCAGCACACCGAGCACCGCGACGACGCTCAGCGGCCGGCGGAGCCGTACCGCCAAGCCGCCCGTCGCTCGGGCCGGGAGAACCGACGGAGCCGACGAAGCCGATGGAGCCGATGAAGCCGGGTCAGGATGAGGATGCGCGGCAGAGGTGAACCGGCCGTCCGACGCCGGGGTTTCGGTACGCATGCGCCCGAGCCTACGGGGGTCGCGCGATGCGTCTCGGGCCCGGCATTCCCCGGGATCGGCCCGGTCCCCGCCACAGAAGGAGTCGTGGCAGACCGCCAGAGCGCGGACCGGTCCTCGTCGCCCGTTCGTCAGTGCCACCACGCCGCCGTCAGGTCGTGCCGCCGTGCGGTCGGCACGTGGAGTGCTGCCTGTGGAGCAGCTTCCTCTCCGAGGCGGTGGACCAGGGGTGCCGGTGTCGGGGCCGACGACCCCGTCCGGCTGCAGGTTCCCGTAGGGCTGGAACGCCTTGAGCGCGCGCAGGGTGTCGGGTCCGAACCGGCCGACCGGGTAGGTGCAGCTGCCGCCGTTACCCCTCGCATCGATCCCGCACCGGAAGCGGCGTCCCGCGCTGCCCGTCGCCCCGCAGCGGACCTACGGGCCACCAACCAGCAGGCCTGCGCGGACGCGGGGCCGGCGGTGGCGAGCCGGATCGCCGCCACGACCGCGCCAACAGCCTTGGCCGGACGGGCGCTGCGGCTCGTGCCCAAAATCCGGAGGCATCTCCCGGGAGCCGTCGGCGTACCGATCACGGACTGCCAGGGCGCGGTACCGTTCCCGGGGAGCGCCAACGGCAACTCCACCGTACGGACCGACCGCCCGACCGCCCGCCGACCCGATCCAGAGGAACGCCCGCATGACCGACGTCCGCCCGCCCGCCGGCCGTCCCGCCCGCCATGCGCCACCGGTCGAGAGCGCCCCGCCCGTCCCCGGCAACGGCCGACGGCGGGCCTGCGCAGCGCCCGCCCCCACCGCGGTGCCCGCCCCCACCGTCGCGCCCGCCACCTCCACGTCGGCCGCCCGATGACCGCCGCCGCGCCCGACTACCGCCGACTCGCCGCCGTCGGACCGTACTTCGCGCTGGACGCCGCCACCGCGGGCTCCGACACGCCGCCTGCCGGCTACCGACCGCTGCGCGAGCTCTACGCGGTGGGGCCGGATTCGCCGCTCGCCACACGGGTCCGGGAGGTCGCGCGACGGCTCGGGACCGCCGAACCGCGCGTGGCGGCCTCGATCCTGCACCTCGGGCTGGCCGCCCGGTTCTGCTCGGTGAGCCTCGGCGCGGCCGTCCTGCTGGGCACGGTCCCCGCGTTGGAGCCCGACCGCGCGTACGTACGGGTGCCGGACCAGGGGCCGATCGACCTCTGGACCCCGTACGCGCCCGAACCGGGGAGCGCGCGGGTCGCGGACGACGAGGCCCTCGCCGAGCACCTCCACCGGGCGCTCGTCCAGGGTCAGTTGGCGCCGCTCGGCGCCGCCGTCCGGGCCACCGTGCCGCTGTCGGAGCGGCTGCTCCAGGGCAACGCCGCGTCCGCACTCGCCGGGGCGCTGCGCATGCTCGGGCCCCGCACGACTCCCGGCCGGGCCCAGACGCTGGTCGCACGACTGCTGGACCGGGCGCCGCTGGCCGGCACCGGGACCCTGGACGGCAGCGCCTTCCGGCGGAACAGCTGTTGCCTCTACTACCGCGTCGGCCCGGGCGCGGGCGTCTGCGGCGACTGCTGCTTCACCCGGCCACCCCGCCGTACCTGAACGCCCCACCGCCGCCCGTCCGACGGGGGACCGTCGCCAGGCTGTCCGCGACCCACTCCCCCCCGCCATGAACACCCCACCCACCCCAGCCCCACACCCCAACCAACCGACCCCCTTGCCCAGGAAATACATCCGGTAATAAAGGTCAAGCAGCTGCCCTGGACGACCGCCCGATCCACCGCCGCCGCCGGCACCGGCGCCGCTCCGCCCGACCCACCTTCCGCGACCAGGACGCGGGCGAACGTGCCGACCGGGCCACGACGGGGTGTCGACGGCGGGCACCCGGCCCTCGCCGTTGACGACGGCTGCGTCGCCGGCGAGGGCGCGCAGCGGTGGGACGAACCGCCGTTCCAACCCGGCGAGCAGCACATCGGCGGCGACCACGCCGCCCGCGAAACCGGTCTGTCCGAGGCCCACTGCCAGGGGGCGGGCGAAGCAGAGCCGGTACCGGTTGGTGCCGTGGAGGTCCACGTGCGGCCCGGCCACGCCCCCGCCCACGCCCCGCGCCCCCGCCCCCCGCCCCGCGCGGCGAACGTGCCCGGCCCGTGGATTCGGGCTGCTACCGGTCAGCCGATACCGGTCATGAGCGCTCCGGGAGGAAGGCCGGCGGCGCCGGCCGGGAGGGCCCCGCAGCGTCCGTCAGCTCCAGGTGCCCCCGCACCAGATGGTGCACGCACGCGACGGTGTGCGCCTCCGCCGCCGCCCGGGCGCCGGGCCCGTCCCCGGCGACCACGGCCACCAGGATCTCCCGGTGCTGGTCGGCGAACCGCTCCTGGTCGGGCGCGTAGGGCGCGGGCAACCAGAGCAGCGGCCCGAGTTCGGCCTGCAGGCGGACGGCGAGCTGGGTGAGGCGCACCGACTGGGCGGCGACGGCGAGTTCGATGTGGAAGCGGGCATCGGCGCGGCGCAGCTCGGCGGGTGTGCGAGCGTCCCGCAGCGCGGTGACCAGCCGGGTGAGCCGGTCGGCGAGGTCGGCGGGCGCGCGTTCGGCGGCGAGCCGGGCGGCGGTGCCGGCGACGGCCAACTCCTCGTCCCCCAGGTCGCGCAGCTCGACGGTGCCGAGTTCGCGCAGGCGGGCGAGCTGGAGGCGGTCCGATCCCTCCGCCGGGGTGCGGACGAAGCTGCCGCCGTTGCGGCCGCGCCGGGTCTCGATCAGCCCGGCGTCGCGGAGCAGGGCGAGCGCCTCGCGGAGGGTGCCGTTGGCGACGCCGAGCTGATCGGCGAGATCGTTCTCGCTGGGCAGTTGGTCACCGTCGGCCACCAGGCCGAGGGCGATGGCCTCGGTGATCCGGCGTGCGACGGCGTCGGCCCGGCCGAGGTCGGTGAGTGGGGCGAGGACGGCGCTGAGCAGCGGGGTCGTACTCCCGGTGCTGGTCATGGCGGGCCCTCCCCGATCACCGTCCTGCTGAGTGTTTCCGGCAGGGTACAACGCAAACGGCGGTACGCCCTTGCCGCTGGAAACTCAATCTCGTATGTTTTCCCGCACCCTCACCCCGAGCGTCACGTCACGATCCCAGGAGGCGGTCATGACCGATGCCAGCGCACGTGCCACTCCCCCCACACCCCACCACCCCTCCCGACCGGTGCGGACGCCGACCCCGACCCCGACGCCGACCCCGACGCCGACCCCGACGCCGACCCCGAACGCCTCGCCGCCCTCGGCTGCACCTCCGCGTTCAGGAGCGACATGAACCTCCGGACCGACGTCTCCCTCGGGTTCACCTATCTCTCCCCAGCCGCCGGGGTCTGCACACTCTTCGCGACCTCCCTCGCCACCGCCGGCGCCACAGTCACCGCCAGCACCACCGCTACCGCCAGCACCACCGCCACCAGCGCGATCCGAAGGAGACCACGTTGAGCGTCCCGGTCCGATGGCTCGTGCAGCGGCGCGACCTCGGTCTGCGGGTACTGGCCGGCCAGGGCGACCTGGACCGGCCGGTCACCTGGGCCCACAGCATCGAACTCGCCGATCCGACCCCCTGGTTGAGCGGCGGCGAACTCGTCCTCACCACCGGCCTGCGGCTCCCGCCGGAGGACGCGGACGGCGCCGCCGCGTACGTCCGCCGACTGGCGGCGGCCGGCGTCGCCGCACTCGGCCTCGGCGTCGGCCTCTCCCACCCCCGAGTGCCGCCCGCCCTGGTGGAGAACGCCCGTGCCACCGGCCTGGCCCTGCTCGAAGTCCCGCTCCCCACACCGTTCGTGGCCATCACCAAGGCGTTGATGGAACGGCTCGCCGAGCTCCAGTACGAAGGCGTGGTCCGGGCCTCGCGCAGCCAGCCCCGGATGACCCGGGCAGCGCTGCGCGGCGGAGCCCGTGCCGTGGTCCGCGAACTGGCCTCCGCGGCGGAGGCCGGCGTGCTGCTGCTCACCGACGACGGCCAGCTGCTCGCCGCCCACCCGGCCGAGGCCGCCGACCTGGCCCCTGGTCTGCTCGCCGACACCGGCGAACGGGGACCGGCCGGCATGCTGCGCACCCGGGCGGCGAGCGCGGTCAGCGCCTCACCGCACAGGACGGTGACCGTCCAGCAGGTCCGGCTCGGCCTGCGGCCGCACGGCCGACTGGTGCTGGTCACCGACCACTCCCCCACCCCCGTCGACCACCTGCTGCTCGGCCACGCCGCCTCCCTGCTCGCCCTGGAGGCGGAGAAGCCGCTGCGCCTGCGCGACGAACAGCACCGCGTCCACGGTCTGGTCCTCGGCCTGCTGCTGGACGGCGCGCTCACCCCCGCCGCGGCCCGCGAGCACCTCACCGAGGCCGGGTTCCCGTCCCAGGCCGGCGTCCGGGTGCTCGCGCTGCGCGGCAGTACGCCCCGGCGGGTGCTGGACGCCGCCGCCGAGGACCTCGCCGCCCGCGGGCTGCCACTGTTCGGCGCGGTGCGCGAGGGCTGTGCGGTCGTCCTGCTGCCGGGCGACGACCCGGGCGCCGCACGGGCCCTGGCCGGGGGCGCGGCCGCCCGCCTGCGCCCGCGCCCCTGGGCCGGGCTCTCCGCCGTCCATGCCCCGGCCGACGCTGGGGGCGCCCTGCGCGAGGCGCTCAACGCCGCGGCCCTCGGCCCGGCCCGGAGAGAGGAACTCGTCGACTACGAGTCCCTGGCCGGCCAGGTGCTGATCGCCGATCCGGACACCCGGGCCGTCCTGGCCGGCCTCGCGCAGACCCGGCTCGGCCCGCTCGCCGCCCACGACCGCACCCACGGCAGCGAGTTGCTCCTCTCCCTGCGTACCTTCCTGGAGCACCACGGCCACTGGGAGTCGGCCGCCACCGCACTCGGCATCCACCGCCACACCCTGCGCGGGCGCCTCGACAAGGCTCGCACCCTGCTCGCCGTCGACCTGGACTCCGCGCACGTGCGCGCCGAACTGCTGCTCGCCCTCACCGCCTGGCCGGGGGTCTAGGAGCGCTGCCCGTCGCCAGGGCTGCCAGGGCTTCCGAGGTCGGCATCCCGGTGCCCGGGCGAGGGCTGCCGCGCCGGGGCCGGTGGCCACCGGCGCCGCTCCACGAACCCGCCGGCCCGGGCTGAGCCGCCCGGGCCGGCACCGCTCGCGCCCTCTGGCCGCTGCCCGCTACCCGCTACCCGCTACCCGCTACCCGCTACCCGCTACCGATCCAACGTCGCCAGGAGCAGGTTCGGGTCGGTACGGGTGAAGAAGGCCGCGCTCGGGACGTAGACGGTGTCGCCGCGGACGGCCACCGCGGTCGGGTTGGAGAGACCGTCCTGCTGGGTCAGCACCGTGTGGTGGGTGCCGTCCTCCGCGATGAGGACGGCCTCGCTGGCGGGGTTGAGGGCGGCGATCAGGTTGTCACCGTGGCCGACGAAGGCGAAGTCGTCGAGGCCACCGAGCCCGGTGGCGCGGATCTCGGCCGGGCCGGCGGAGCCGCCGTGCCGGATCGGGATGCGCAGCAGGTTGCCGGTGTCGGTGTTGCCGACCCAGACGGCGTGGTGGTGCACCTTGAGACCGTTGGCGCCGAACCCGCCGGTCGGCTTGAGCAGGGCGTCGTCGGACCAGACCACCGGGTCCCCGCCCTCCACGGGGACGATCCGCACCACGCCGAGGGCCGAGTCGGCCGAGTAGAGCCGGCCTTCGCGCTCGTCGAGGGCGAGGCCGTTGGGGAGGCTGTCGGCGGGGAAGGCGGAGATGCGCTCGGGGGTGCCGCCGGGGCAGAGCCGCCAGATGCCGGTGAGGTCCTCGGTACCGGTGGCGTACGCGAAGTAGAGGGTGCCGTCGTGGGCGCGGACGATGCCGGAGACGACGGCCGCGCCCAGCAGTGGCGTGGCGGGATTCGCGGGAGCGGGGAGGGTGGCGAGGACGGTGAGGTTCCCGGCGGTGTCGACCCGGCCGATCTGGCGTGCGAAGGAGAAGCTGAGGTCGGCGGAGCCGTCGGGTTCGAGCGCGATGTTCTCCGGCTGGAGTCCCTGGGCCAGGTCGAAGTGGGCGATGATCCGCGGCTGGGAGAGCGGCGGTGCCACGGCCACGGCGGGAGTCGCGGCAAGCAGGCCGAGGGCTGTGGAGGCCGCGACGGCCGTGCCGAGCAGGCCGGTGAGGTGGCGGGGAGGGCGGGTCATGGGGGGCTCCTTGAACTCGAAGTCGAACCGCACGTCGAACCGCACGTCGAACCGCGATGCGGCCTCGAAACCGACCTCGAAGCCGGCGGCGGACCTCGAAACCGACCTCGAAACCGGCGGCGGACCTCGAAACCGACCTCGAAACCGGCGGCGGACCTCGAAGCCGAGCCTCGAAACCGGCGTCCCGAAGCAGGCCGCGCCGGACGCGCAGCTGCCAGCAGAGCACGCCCGCCACCGCCGTCATCCGCACCGGACCGCCGTGCCCCGGCAGATCCCCCGGGCGGGCCGCCCCTGTCCGGGTGACCCCTCTCCGGGCGAGTACGCGCCGCCACCGCGTCCGAAGGCACCTCACGAATCGTCCGCCCGACGAAACGTCCAGCCGACCCACCACTTCGCAGGACATCCCGTCCACTGCGTCACCGGCTCCTGCCGCCCAGAATGATCCGCACCCCAGCGGACAGGCCCGGCGGTGAAGCCGGGCGAGCGACAGGGAGAGCCATGGCCCTCATGGAGCAGGGAGCAGGGACGGCGCCCGCCGCCCCACGGGCGAAGCGGCCGAGCCCGCCGGTGGAGCGGCTGCGCCAGTTGGTCGGCGGACGCTGGCGCGCGGGTGGCGGGCGGGAGCTGCTCTCGGTCAACCCGGCACGGCCGAAGGAGGTGGTGGCCACCGGCCGGCTCGCGCAGGCACGGGATCTGGACGATGCGGTGGCAGCGGCCCGCGAGGCCTTCCCCGGGTGGGCGGCGACGCCGCACCACGGCCGTGCCGGCGTCCTGGCGCACGTGGCCGCGCTGCTGGACCGACGGGCCGAGTGGTACGGCGAGGAGCTGGCCCGGGAGGAGGGCAAGACCCGGGCCGAGGGCGTCGGGGAGGTCCGCCGGGCGGCGGAGGTCTTCCGTTACTGCGCGGGTGAGGCGTCACGGCCGGCCGGAGAGGTGTTCGCCTCCCCGCGTCCGGGCGAGCAGATCCAGGTGCTGCACCGGCCGGTCGGCGTGGTCGCGGCGGTGACGCCGTTCAACTTCCCGATCGCCATCCCGGCGTGGAAGATCGCGCCGGCGCTGGGATTCGGCAACACCGTCGTGTGGAAGCCGTCCGGCCTGGTGCCCCTGCTGGCGCAGCGGCTCGCGGAGACCCTGGTCGAGGCCGGACTGCCGCGCGGGGTGCTGGGACTGCTCCACGGGGACGGCGAGTTGGGGGCTCGACTGGCGGGCCACCCGGGGGTGGACGCGGTCACCTTCACCGGCTCGACGGCCGTCGGGCGGGCCCTGATCGCCTCGTGCGGCACGCTGGCCCGACCGGTGCAGACGGAGCTGGGTGGCAAGAACGCGGCGGCCGTGCTCGCGGACGCCGATCTCGGCCTGGCCGCCGCCGAGGTGGTGGCCGGGGCGTTCCGTTCGGCGGGGCAGAAGTGCACGGCGACCTCGCGGCTGGTCGTCGCGGACGCGGTGGCGGACGAGCTGATCGCCCGCGTGGTGGACCGGGCGGCAGCACTGCGGGTCGGCGATCCGCTGGAGCCGTCCACCGACATGGGCCCGGTCGTCTCGCTCCAGGCGCGCGACGAGCTCCAGCACGCGGTGGACGCCGCCGCGGCCCGCCCGGGTGCCGAGGTACTGACGGGCGGCCGCCCGTACGGTGGCCCGCTCGCCTCGGGCGCCTATCTCCCGCCCACGGTCGTCGAGTTGACCGGGGACGAACCGCTCTGGCACGACGACCCGCTCTGGCGCGAGGAGTTGTTCGGCCCGGTCCTGGTCGTCCGCCGCGCGCGGGACGACCGGGAGGCGCTCCGACTCGTCAACGACAGCGCGTTCGGCCTGGCCGCCGCCGTCTTCACGAACGACCTGCACAACGTGGCCGCCGCGATCGACACGTTGGACGTGGGCGTGCTGCACATCAACTCCGAGACGGCGGGCGCCGATCCGCACGTCCCGTTCGGTGGGGCCGGACGGTCCGGCTACGGGCCGAGGGAACAGGGGAGCGCCGCCCGGCAGTTCTTCACCACCACCCGGACGGTGTACGTACGCGCCTCCACCGGGGGTGCCCGGTGAATCCGCAGCACCCCACAGCACCCGAAACCCCGACCACACCGGCAGCCCCGACCACACCGACGGCCCCGACCGCACCGGAAACCCCTACCCCACCGACGTCCCCGACCGGACCGGACACCCCTACCGCACCGACGACCCCGGCCGCACCGGCAGGCCAGGCGGCCCTCCCCCTCGCCGGCGTCCTGGTGGCCGACTTCGGCCGCGTCCTCGCCGCCCCGTACGCCACGATGCTCCTCGCCGACCTGGGCGCGGACGTGGTCAAGGTCGAGCAGCCGGGTACCGGGGACGACACCCGCGCCTGGGGCCCGCCCCACGCACAGGGCGAGGCCACCTACTTCCTCTCCGTCAACCGCAACAAGCGCTCGATCGCCCTCGACCTGCGCGACCCCGCCGACCACGCCCGTGCGGTCGAACTGATCCGCCGGGCCGATGTCTTGGTGGAGAACTTCCGGCCCGGCACGATGGCGAAGCACGGCCTCGGACACCGGGAGGCCCGTGCCCTCAACCCCCGGCTGGTCTACTGCTCGGTGACCGGCTTCGGGCCCGGCGCGGGTGCCGCACTGCCGGGGTACGACCTGCTGGTGCAGGCCGTCGGCGGGCTGATGAGCGTGACCGGCCCGGCGCCGGGCGTGCCGGTGAAGACCGGGGTGGCCCTGGTGGACGTCCTGACCGGACTGCACGCCGCCGTCGGGGTGCTGGCAGCGCTGCGCGAGCGGGACGCCACCGGTGAGGGCCAGCTGGTGGAGGTCAACCTGCTCTCCACGCTGCTCTCCAGCCTGGTCAACCAGTCCGCCGGGTACACCCTGGCCGGCGTGGTGCCGGGCATCCTCGGCAACCGCCATCCGTCGATCGCGCCGTACGAGGTGTTCACCGCCGCCGACCGGCCGCTGGTGATCGCCGTCGGCAACGACCGCCAGTTCGCCTCACTCTGCCGGGGGTTGGAGGCACCGGAGCTCGCCGCCGACGCCCGGTTCGCCACCAACCCCGAGCGTGTCGCGCACATCGACGCGCTGGCCGCCGAACTCACCGACCGTCTCCGGCACCGGACCGCCGCCGAGTGGTTCGCCCTCCTCATGCCGCTCGGCGTGCCGTGCGGACCGGTCAACGACCTGGCCGGAGCCTTCCAACTCGCCGACACCCTGGGCCTGGAGCCGCGCGCCTCCCTGTCCGGCCCGGACGGCGAACCGCTCGACCTGGTCGCCAACCCGATCGGCCTCTCCCGCACGCCCCCGCGCTACGAGCGCCGCCCGCCGGCACTCGGCGAACACACCGCCGAGCTCAGCGCCTGGCTGGACGACCGGCTCCCCCACCGAAACGAGGAATCCCGATGACCAAGCCCCTTGCCGACCCGCTCGACCTGATCGACTTCTCCTCCCTCCTCACCGACGAGGAGCGCGAGATCCAGGGCACCGTCGCCCGGTTCCTCGCCGACCGGGTCCGCCCGCACCTCGGCGAGTGGTTCGAGAACGCCCACTTCGCCCGCGAACTCGCCCCCGAACTGGGTGCCTTGGGCCTGCTCGGGATGCACCTGGACGGCTACGGCTGCGCCGGCACCAACGCCGTCTCGTACGGGCTGGCCTGCCTGGAACTGGAGGCCGCCGACTCCGGCTTCCGCAGCTTCGTCTCGGTCCAGGGCTCGCTGTCGATGTACTCCATCCGGAGGTGGGGCTCGGAGGAACAGAAGCAGCAGTGGCTTCCGCAACTGGCGGCCGGCACCGCGATCGGCTGCTTCGGCCTCACCGAACCGGACTTCGGCAGCAACCCGGCCGGGATGCGTACCCGCGCGGTGCGCGACGGCGACGACTGGGTGCTCAACGGTTCCAAGATGTGGATCACCAACGGCGGCATCGCCGACGTCGCCACCGTCTGGGCCGCCACCGAGAACGGCGTGCGCGGCTTCCTCGTCCCGCGCGGCACCCCCGGTTTCACCACGCGCGACATCAAGCAGAAGATGTCCCTGCGCGCCTCCGTCACGTCCGAACTCCATCTGGACGACGTCCGGTTGCCGGCCGACGCCCGGCTGCCGGAGGCCGAGGGGCTGCGCGGTCCGCTCTCCTGCCTGAACGAGGCCCGGTTCGGCATCCTGTTCGGCGTGGTCGGCGCCGCCCGGGACTCGCTCCAGGCCGCCCTCGGGTACGCCGATTCGCGGATCCAGTTCGACCGGCCGATCAGCGGGTTTCAGCTCACCCAGCGGAAGTTGGCCGACATGGCGGTCGCGCTCGGGAACTCCGCACTGCTCGCCGTCCACCTCGGCCGCCTGAAGGACGGGGGCCGGATCCGGCCCGAGCAGATCAGCGTCGGCAAGCTCAACAACGTGCGCGAGGCACTGTCCATCGCCCGCGAGTGCCGGACGATCCTCGGCGCCAACGGGATCTCCCTGGAGTACTCGCCGTTCCGGCACGCCAACAACCTGGAGTCGGTGCTCACCTACGAGGGAACCAGCGAGATCCACACCCTGGTCATCGGCCAGGCGCTCACCGGGCAGGCCGCGTACAAGTAGCAGTAGTAGTACTGCGGGCCGCGCCCGGCCTGTCCGGGGCCGGCGCGGCCCGCCGGTTTCCACCCGGCGCCGATGCCCTTAGCGCCGGGTGGAGCTCTCGCCGGGAGGGCGGTCAGACCGCGACCGCCTCCTCCATCTCCTCCTCGGCCATCTCCCCCTCGGCCGTCTCCCCCTCGGCCGACTCGTCCCCGGCCGTCTCCTCCCCGGCCTCGACCGCGCCCTTCCGCCGCAGCGCCGCCCGCCCGCGGTTCTCGTGGAGGGCCGCACCGGCCATCACCGCGCCGCCGAGCAGCAGCCAGAGCACCAAGGTCAGCACGTGCCGGCCGAGGCCGGCGCCGCCGTCGAAGTAGAGGATGCTGCGCGCGCCCTCCATGAATCCGGCGCCCGTCCAGAAGGAGTGCAGGCCGCCGAAGAACCCGTTCTGCAGGTCGGGCCGGTAGATGCCACCGGAGGTGGTGAAGTTCAGCATCACGAACAGCACCATCATCGCCAGCGTGGTCCACCGCTTGAGGAAGGTGTGCAGGCCGATGCCGACCGCGATGATGCCCGCCGAGTAGAGCCAGCCGAGGGCCCAGACGGCGGCCTGATGGTGGTCGACGACGTGGAAGACCGGCCCGGCGGTGACGATCCCGATCACGCTCACCACGAGCGAGACGGCCAGGCCGACCAGTGCCCGGATCTGCATGCCCAGCGCCGCACCGGCCGCGCCGATCACGGCGACGCTCGCGTAGGAACCGATGCTGAGGGCGACCAGCAGGAAGAACAGGCCCTGCCCGGTCGGGTCGCCCTTGCTCAGGGTGGTGAGGTTGGTGACGTGCAACGGCACGCCCTGCTTGTCGGTGACGTTCTGGAACACCGCCTCCGCCGCCATCGCGGAGGTGTCGGAGCCGCCCTTGGCCACGATCAGCTCGGGGCTCCTGGCGTCCGGCAGGAACGCGCCGACCAGTTCGCGCTCGCGCAGCTGCTGCTCGGCGGCGTCACGACTGGGCAGCGTGCTGACGTCGAGCGCCGGGCCCGCCTTGGCCCGGACGGCGTCCGCAAGGCCCTGCGCCTGCGGGGTGGTGCCGACGACGGCGACCTTCAGGTGGTTGGGCTCGGGCTGGTGGAAGGCGCCCTGGTAGGCGAGGGCCATCCCGAGGCACATCAGCAGCGGGGTGATCAGGTGGATGGCGAGGTGCTTGAGCGAGTGCCCCAGGGCGGGCGCTGCGGCGGTGGTCCGGGGTGTGCTCATGGCGTTCGTTCCGTCCTCCGGTACTGGATCCCAAAAGAGTGGTAAATGCAACTATCTAGATGCAGTGTACAACCAGTTCGAACCCGGAGAGAACCACGGGGAGCCACAGGAACCAGAGGAGGCCGCAACCGCCACATCGCCGTCAGCCCGGGGCGGCACCAGGACGCCGTCAGCCCGGGACAGGAGCCCGCCGGGACATCGTCAGCCCACGACGGGCCCCAGGGCGCCGTCACCCTCGAACGGCATCACCCTCGAACGGCATCACCCCGGAACGGCATCACCCCAGCTCGAACACCCCGTACGAGAAGCCCTCCGCCCGCAGCTCCCCGTCCGTCACCCGCACCCCGTGCACCTCCAGCGGCCGCGCGACGACCGGCCCGGCCCCCGCCGCACCCGGCCCGAGCAGCGCCGCGGGCGGCCCGAGCGGTACCGTGCCCGGCTCCCGCCGCGGGTTGACGGCCACCAGGTACCGGCCCGCCCGGGTGTACACCAGCGGATACCCGGCGTGCCGGACGTCCACCGCGCCCTCGGCCCCCAGCCCCGGGTGGGCCCGGCGCAGCGCGATGAGACGGCGGACGGTGTGCAGCAGCGAGGTCGGGTCGGCCCGCTGGGTGGCGACGTCGGGGCGGTGCGGGTCGGGGTCGACGGGCAGGTACAGCCGCTCGGCCGGGGCGCCGGAGAAACCGGCGTTCGGCCCGGGCGCCCACTGCATCGGGGTGCGCGAGCCGGCCCGGTTGTAGTGCGGGCCGAGCACGCTGCCCTCGACGTCGGGCAGGCCCGGCACGTACCGCATGCCGATCTCGTCGCCGTAGTAGACGGCGGGCAGGGTGGGCCAGGTGAACAGGAGGGCGAAGGCGGGGGCGAGCTGCTCGGCGGTGCGCGGGCCGGTGGCCAGCCGGGAGAAGTCGTGGTTGGCGGTGGGGAGGGCGATGTACCCGGCGCCCTCGGTGAGTTCGGCGGCGGAGCGCCAGGCGTCCAGGAAGACCTGCGGGGTGCCGCGGCCCTCGGCCTCGAAGTAGCAGGGACCCTGCTTCCAGTACTCCTCCACCGTGCCGGCGTTGTTGTTCCAGAGCGAGCGCAGCGGCAGGCCGTGGTCGGCGCCGCCGAACTGGAGGAAGAAGTCGGCGTGGAAGCCGGCCGCGACGGCGGTCGCCGGGTCACCCCACTCGGCGAACAGGGCGGCCTGCGGGTGGGCGCGGTCGAGCCAGTCGCGCAGCCCGGTCCAGAGCTTGGCCGTCTCGGTGAACCCCGGATCGTCCTTGACCAGCGAGGAGGCCATGTCCACGCGGAAGCCGGCCACGCCGAGGCCGAGCCAGTGCGCCATGATCTCGCGCAGTGCGGCGCGGTTGGCGCGCGGGCCTTCGGCGTCGACCGGCTGGCGCCAGGGCTGGTCGGAACGGGTGCGCGCATAGCCGAAGTTGAGCGCGGGCTGGCAGTCGAAGAAGTTCGGCCGGTACCAGCCGGGCCGGCTGCCGGGCGAGGCGACGAAGCCGTCGGCCGGGCGGTCGGACCAGATGTAGCGGTGGTCGGACGGGTCCTCGGCGGCGGCCACGAACCACGGGTGGCGGTCGGAGGTGTGGCCGGCGACCAGGTCGAGGAGGAGCCGGATGCCCCGGCGGCCCGCGGCCTCGACGAGCGCCGCGAAGTCCTCGGTGGCGCCGTAGCGCGGAGCGGGCGCGAGGTAGTCGCTGATGTCGTAGCCGGCGTCGCGGAACGGCGAGGCGAAACAGGGGTTGAGCCAGACCGTGTCGACGCCGAGCCAGGCGAGGTGGTCGAGGTGCTCGGCGATGCCCGCGAAGTCCCCGACGCCGTCGCCGTCGGAGTCGGCGAACGTCTGCGGGTAGATCTGGTAGAGGACTGCGTCGGCGAGCCAGTCGGGGCCGGGGCGGGTCGAGGTCATGGGATGGATCCTCCTGCCGGGTACCGGGGGCCGGGGCCACCGATTCTCGTCCAATCCCGGCCGTCCCGACAGCCCACGTACCCACTCGGGCCCGACCCGCCGGCCCTGCCGCACGGCGCCCAACCACCGACCACCGCACCCGACACCCAACCGCCGACCACCGCACCCGGCCGACCACCGACCACCGCCCGCCGCACCCGGCCGCCCGGCCGCCCAGCCGCCGCCCAGCCGCCGCCCGGCCGGGCCGACCACCGTCAGCCCCGCGCCCCGCACGCCTCGGTGAACGCCTTCGCCCGGCGGGTGATCTCGGCCCAGTCGCCGGCCGCCACGACGTCCGGCGCCACCACGTCCGTCCCGGCGCACACCGCGGCCGCGCCGTGCGCCAGGAACTCACCGGCGTTGCCCGCGTTGACGCCGCCGGAGGCGACCAGCGGGACGTCCGGGTACGGGCCGCGGAGGTCCTTGAAGTAACCAGGGCCGAACGCCCGGGCCGGGAAGATCTTGACCGCGGCGGCGCCGAGTTCGGTGGCCTGGAGCACCTCGGTCGGCGTGAGCGCGCCGAGCACCACGGGCATCCTGGCGGCGTGCGCGCACTCCGCCACCTCGGGCCGGAGCCCGGGGGTGACCAGGAACGAGGCACCGACGGCGAGCGCCCGCTCGGCCTGCTCCGCCGTCAGCACGGTGCCGACCCCGACCCGCCAGCCCTTCCGCGCGGCACGTTGCAGATGGTCCGTCACATCCGGTGTGGTGTAGGTGAATTCGGTCAGGTTGATGCCCCCCTCGGCGAGCGCGGCACAGAGCGCGACCGCATCCGGTATGCGGGGGGCGCGGACCACCGCGATGACGGGCGAGGAGGCCAGCACGGCGCGCATGCGGGCAAGGACGGAAGGCGTGGGGTTCATGCGGCTCGGGTCCCTCGATCGGTTCGGCGCAGGGCGCGCCCGGGCCGGGCGCCCGTGGTTCGGCCCTGCCGGACGACGGCGGTGCCGTTGACGTAGACGTGCTCGATGCCTGCGGCGGGCCGCCGGGGTTGTTCGAAGGTGGCGGTGTCGCGGACCGTTGCGGGGTCGAAGAGCACCAGGTCGGCGTGGTGGCCGGGGGCGATCAGGCCGCGCCGGTCAAGCCCGAGCCGGGCGGCGGGACGGCCGGTCATCCGGGCGACCGCCTCCTCCAGCGTGAGCACACCCGACTCCCGGCTGTAGCGCGCCAGATACCGGGGGAAGGTGCCCCAGGCGCGGGGGTGCGGCCGGGCGCCGACCAGCAGGCCGTCGCTGCCGACGGTGTGCGCGCGGTGGCGCATGATCGCCCGGACGTTCTCCTCGTGGCCGACGTGCTGGAGGATGGTGGTGGCCAGTTCGTCCCGGCGCAGCAGGTCGAGGAAGACCTCCGTCCCGCTCCGGCCCTGCTCGGCGGCGAGTTCGGCGACGGTCCGCCCGACGGCACCCGCCAGCGCGGGGTCCCGGACGCCGGAGAGCTGGATGGTCGCCCAGTCGGTGACGACCCCGTGGCAGCCGTCGCTGCCCTTCTCCTCCACCTCGTACCGGATGCGCTCGCACGCGTCCGCCTCACCGAGCCGGGCCAGGGTCGCCTGCGGGCCGCCCTCGGTGGCCCAGCCGGGCAGCAGGGCGGCCAGGGTGGTGGACCCGGGCAGGTACGGGTAGCTGTCCAGGGTGAGGTCGACGCCGTCGGCGAGTGCCCGGTCGACCAGGTCGAGCAGTTCGCCGGCCCGCCCCTGGTTGACGCCGAAGTTCATGGTGGCGTGGGTCAGGTGGACCGGGCAGCCGGACCGCCGGGCGATCTCCACCATTTCGGCGTAGCCCTCCAACGCCCCCGCCCCGTAGGAGCGTTGGTGCGGCGCGTGGAAGCCGCCGTACTGCGCGACCACCCGGCAGAGCTCGACCAGTTCGGCGGTTCCGGCGTACATCCCCGGCGTGTAGGTGAGGCCGCTCGACATCCCGACCGCGCCCTGCCGCAGCCCCTCCGCCAACAGTGCGCGCATCCGGTCGAGTTCGGCCGGTCGCGGCGCCCGGTTCTCCCAGCCCACGGCGAGCATCCGCAGCGAGCCGTGCGGGACCAGGTAGCAGGCGTTGACCCCGACGCCCGTCCGGTCGAGACGGTCCAGGTACTCCCCGACCGTGCGCCAGTCCCAGTCGAAACCCTCCGGGTCCCCGTTCCAGCCGGCGATCTGGCGGCGCAGCGCGGGCAGCGTGGTGTCGTCGACCGGCGCGTACGACAGGCCGTCCTGGCCGAGGACCTCGCAGGTGACGCCCTGGGTGACCTTGGCCGGGTGCTCGGGTTCGAGCAGCAGGGCGAGGTCGGAGTGGGCGTGCATGTCGATGAACCCGGGGGCCAGCACCAACCCGTCGGCGTCCACCTCCCGTACGGCGCCGAGGCCTCGGCCGATCCCGGTGATCAGCCCGCGGTCGACCCGGACGTCGGCCCGGTACCGGTCGGCGCCGGTGCCGTCGACGACGGTGGCGCCCTTGAACACGAGCGGGCCGGCGTCCGCCGGAGGGCCGGCCTCCATCAGAAGAACGTCCTGACCAGGCCGGTGACCTTCGGCTCGGCCGCGGAGGCGTCGTCCAGCACCGGGATCAGCGTCCACTTGTCGAAGGCGGTGCAGGGGTGCGAGATGCCGAGACGCAGCACGGCGCCGACCGGGGCGAGGTCGCCGGCGTCGCGGAGGAAGGCGTGCTGGTCGTTGAGGGCGGTGATCCGGGCCGCCGTACCGGTCAGATCGGCGCCGCCCCGGACCAGTTGCGGCTCGGGCATGCCCTCGTCGAACGGCAGGTCGCGCTTGCCGGCGTCCAGCAGGGCGAGTTGCGGCTCCGGCCGGGAGACCACCTGGGCCCAGCCGTGCAGCGCGCCGCGGAACGGCGCGTCGCCCGCGCCGCGTACGAGCGGCGAGATCCCGCGGTAGAAGCCGTCGTCGTGGGCGATGTACGCGCCCGAGCGGAGGACCACGAAGGCGTCCGGGAGGGCGTTCAGCTCCTCCGTCACCAGGTCGAAGTAGGCGCTGCCGCCGGCGGTGACCAGCGGCGCGGCGGCGTCGGAGTAGGCGGTGGCGAGCCGCCGGTGCAGCTCGGCGAGGTC
This sequence comes from Kitasatospora sp. NPDC056181, assembly GCF_042266225.1. Taxonomy (NCBI): domain Bacteria; kingdom Bacillati; phylum Actinomycetota; class Actinomycetes; order Kitasatosporales; family Streptomycetaceae; genus Kitasatospora; species Kitasatospora sp. NPDC056181. The sequence continues at coordinate 6,257 of NZ_JBHJUK010000071.1, read as the reverse complement.
CCGCAGGTAGCCGCGGACGGTCGCCAGCCCTTCCGCGCCGGCGTCGTGGGCCAGCGCGCCCTCGTACCCGCCGATGCCGGCCAGCCGCAGGGTGGGCGCGCGCAGCACCGCGGCGGCGACCTCGACCGCCGCGTCGACGCCCCGGGCGCCGGTGCGCCCGCCGGGGCCGCCGAGTTCGACCAGCACCTCGACCGGGCGTTCGGCGCCGGCCGCCCGCAGCGCCTCGTCCATCAGCCGGACGCTCTCGGCGGAGTCGACCCAGGAGACGAAGGCGAACGCGGGGTCGGCGGTCAGTTCGGCGGCGAGCCAGCCGAGCCCGGCCGGGTCGAGCAGGGTGTTGGCGAGCAGGATCCGCTGCACGCCGAACGCCCGCGCGACGCGGACCTGCGGCAGGTTGGCCAGCGTGATGCCGTGGCTGCCGGCGTCGAGCTGCGCCTGCCAGAGCGCCGGCGCCATCGTCGTCTTGCCGTGCGGGGCGAGGGCGACGCCGGCCTTGGCGCACCAGTCGGCCATGGTCCGGACGTTGTGGCCGACGGCGGCGGCGTCCAGGGTCAGCAGCGGGGTGCCGAGCCCCGCGAGGGTGGGCCCGGTGGCGAGGTAGTCGCGGGCGCTGAGGCCCCAGGCGGCGGGCGGCAGCGCCTTGAACCGCCAGTCGAGCACCTCGTCGGCGAGGGCCGCCACCTTGCCGGTGTCGATCGCCGGCCCGGTGCCGGCGCTCGCGAAGGTGCCGGCGGCTGCGCCTGCGTTGGTCTGGTCCACGGTCCGGTCCACGATCTTCCTCCATCTGCCAGGTTGCAACATGTGCAATGAGGGTTGCACATGCTGGCGTCACGGTTCTAGCATCGGCGCCGGACCAAGGTCAACGGAACGGCCGGCCGCAGCACGCGAGGAGCCCAGCAGATGCCCCGACAGGACACCGCCGCGAGCTCGGGCACCGCACAGCCCACACCTGCGACGGCGGTCTGTGTCGGCGAGTCGATGGCGGTGCTGCTGCCGGACCGGCCGGGCCCGCTGGAATCGGTGGAGAACTTCCGGCTCTCGGTCGGCGGCGCCGAGTCCAACGTGGCGGGCGCGCTGGCCGCCCTCGGCGTGCCGAGCGCGTGGATCAGCCGGGTCGGCGACGACGGCTTCGGCCGCCGCCTGCTCGCCGACGTCGCCGCCCGCGGGGTGGACGTCTCCGCGGTCGCCGTCGACCCGCACCGCCCGACCGGCCTCTACCTCAAGGAGGTCGGCGGCAGCACGGGCCGCCACCACGACCTCGGGCCCGGGCGCAGCCGGCTGCACTACCACCGCCGCGGCTCGGCCGCCGCCGCGCTCTCCCCCGCCCTGCTGGCGGACCCGTCCGCCGCCCGGCTGCTGGCCGGCGCCCGGCTGCTGCACCTGTCCGGCATCACCGCCGCCCTCTCCGACGACTGCCTGGCCCTGCTGCGCGCCCTGCTCGCCGAGCGCCGCCCGGGCCGGCTGGTCAGCTTCGACCTCAACTGGCGCCCGGCCCTCTGGCGCGACCGCGATCCGGCCGTGCTGCCGCCGCTGCTGGACGCCGCCGACGTGCTGCTGCTCGGGGCCGACGAGGCGCAGGCCGCCTTCGGCACCGGCGACCCGCAGGCGCTGCGCCGCCGCTTCCCCTCCCCGGCGACCGTGGTGGTCAAGGACGCCGCCCGGGTGGTCACCGCGCTGGAGCGGGACGGCACGGCCGTCAGCGAACCGGCCCTGGCCGTCGAGGTGGTCGAGGCGACCGGCGCGGGCGACGCCTTCGCGGCCGGCTACCTGGCGGGCACCCTGCGCGGCCTGGACCAGCGCCGTCGGCTGCGGCTCGGCCACCTCAGCGCCGCCTGCGCGCTGACCGCCCACGGCGACCAGGCCGAGCTGCCCCCGGCGCCCGCGGTCGACGCCCTGCTGGCGGCCTCCGCCGAGGACTGGGCGGCGACCCGCGTGTCGGCGGACGGCATCGTGTCCCCCGCCCTGCCGGCCATCGCGGTCCTCTCGGCGACCGCACCCCTGCCGGCGGGAGGCGGCCCGTCGGCGACGGAGTCCCTGCCGGCGACAGCAGCAGCCCTGTCGACGACGGCAGCGACTCAGCCGACAATCGCGGGCCCGGCGGCGGGCACCGCCGCACGCCCCCGCCCGGCCACCGACCCTCGACCGGCCCCCTCCCCGGCCCTTGGAGCACCATGAGCCAGACCGTCACCCGCGCCCTGCGCATCCTCGCCGAGCTCGGCGAGGGCGAGCGCTCCCTGGACCAGCTCGCCGAGGTGCTCGGCGTGCACAAGACCACGGTGCTGCGGCTGCTCCAGAGCCTCGAAGAGGAACGTTTCGTCTACCGCGACCCGGCGTACCGCTACCACCTGGGCGCCGGCCTCTTCGCCCTCTCCGGTCTCGCCCTGGAACAGCGCGGCATCCGCCGGATCGCCGCCCCGCACCTGGCCGAGCTGAACGCCGCCACCGGCCAGACCGTGCACCTGGCCGCGTACGAGGGCGGCGAGGTGGTCTACATCGACAAGTACGACTCGCGCCACCCGGTGCGCATGTACTCGCGGATCGGCCTGCGCGCGGCGCTGCACAGCGCGGCGGTCTCCAAGGTGCTGCTGGCCGACCTGCCGGTGCCCGAGCGGCGCCGCGTGGTGGCCGGCATCGACTTCACCCCGCACACCGCCCGGACGCTGACCACCCCCGAGGCCCTGCTGGCCGAGCTGGAGAAGGTCGCCGTCCAGGGCTGGGCGCAGGACCACGCCGAGCACGAGGCGTTCATCAACTGCGTCGCCGCGCCGATTCTGGACGCCGGCGGGCGCGTCGTCGCGGCCGCCTCGATCTCCGTCCCGGACATCGTCCTCCCCTACGAACAGGTGCTGGAGCTGCTGCCGCAGCTGCTCGCCACCACCCGCGCCGTCTCCGCCGACTGCGGGCAGACGCCGTAGCACCCGCCGGACGCCCTGGTGCCGGACACGCCCCCGGCCGGCCCCCGACCGGCTGCGGACCGGGAGCCCCGGTCAGCCCCGGTACCCGTCCCCGCCTGACACCCGCCCCGACAAGGGCGACGCACGAGCGATAGGAAACGCATGAGCGAGCACCCCGACCTCCACCAGAAGACCGAGATCCGCACCGACGGCGCCCCCGCCCCGGCCTGGATGTTCTCCCAGGGCGTCCGGAAGGGCCCGATCCTCCAGGTCTCCGGCCAGGGTCCGCAGGACCCGGCAACCGGCGAGTACCTCCACCGCGGCGACGTGAAGGCGCAGACCCGGCGGACGCTGGAGAACGTCAAGGCGATCGTCGAGGCCGGCGGCGCCACCGTCGAGGACGTGGTGATGTTCCGCGTCTACCTCGCCAAGCGGGCCGACTTCCCGCTGATGAACGAGGTCTACGCCGAGTTCATCGCGGAGAACATCAAGCCGGGCGGCGTGAAGCCCTGCCGCACCACGGTCTTCGTCGAGCTGCCGCAGGAGCCGATGCTGGTCGAGATCGACGCGCAGGCCGTGATCGGCTGACCGCCCGCGCACCCGCGGAGGGCCCGGACGGCCGACCGTCCGGGCCCTCCCGCGTCCGGCGCCGCCCGGCACCGCGCCACGACGGACCCCCTCCGGAATCCCGCCCTCACCTTGCCCTCACCCGGCAAACTCATTAGGTTAGGCTCACCTAACTCACTGGAGGTCGCCATGAGTCCCGTCCCCGCCGACGTCGAGGTCTCCGAGCCCACCGCCGCCGAACGGGTCTGCAGCCTGCTCGACGCCACCTCCTCGGTGGTGATCCGCGCCTGCGGCGAGCACCACGACCTCGACACCCCGGTCGCGGTGCACGGGTCCCGGCTGCGCCTGAACGCCCCGCTCGACTCGCCGCTCACCCTCGCGGCGACCGGCGAGCCGGACGGCCTCGCCGTCGTGCTGGACCTCACCGACGTCGCCCCGGTCGCCGTCCGCGACCGGGTCCGCGGACGCCTCACCCTGGCCGGCCGCCTCCGCCTCGCCCACCTTGCCGACGACGGCGTCAGCGTCCACCTGCACCTGGACGTCGCCCACGCCGTCCTCGCCACCCCGTACGGCACCAGCGCGCTCACCGGCGCCGACCTCGCCCTCGCCTCCCCCGACCCGCTCGCCCGCCTCGAGGCCGACCTGCTCACCCATCTCGCGGACGACCACCGCGACGCGATCGCCGTGCTGACCCGGCTGCTCGACCCCCAACTCCTCGCCGGGCGGCCGAAGATCCGCCCGCTCGCGCTCGACCGGTACGGCCTCGTGCTCCGCCTGGACCACCCGGACGGCCATCGCGACGTCCGCCTGGTCTTCGCCGAACCCGCCCGCGACGCCGAGGAGTTCGGGCACCGGGTGCACCAGCTGCTGACCGCCGCGCACAGCGGGCTGCCCGCCCACCGGTTCTGAACGGACGGGCGGGCAGCCGCTACTGACGGCCCATCAGGCACGGCGGGTCTGCGACAGCGGACCGGAAGCCGTGAACCGGAGAACGCCGATCAGACGCCGACGGGGGCCTGCGGACGCTCCCCGGTGTCCTCCAGGATGATCCGCCCCATCCGGGCGTACCGTTCCGGCCGCCGGCTCCTCATGTAGAGCGCCAGCCCGATCCCGCCCACGAACGTGCCGATCACCAGGTACGGGATCAGCCGGAAGAGCAGCGTGTCGGCGGCGGCCCCGGCCGCGGTGTCCTTGTTGATCACCAGCAGCACCACCACGCCCGCCATCGCCACCCCGCCGACCACCGGCGCGACCAGCGTCCGGAGCCAGTGCCTGGTCTCCGGGTGCTTCCCCTGTACGTGGAAGTACCCGACCACGGCGAACGAGCAGAGCGTCTGCACGATCAGGATCGCCATCGTCCCGAGCAGCGCCAGCAGCGTGTACAGGTGCACGTACGGGTCCATCCCGGCCGCCAGGAAGGCCAGGACCAGCCCGACCGCGATCACCGACTGGACCAGCGAGGCGATGTACGGCGAACCGTGCCGCGGGTGGGTGCGGCCCAGTGCCGGGTGGATGAACCCCTCCCGGCCGATGGCGTACAGGTACCGGGAGGCGCACTGGTGGAAGGCCATCGCACAGGCGAAGGACCCGGTCACCACCAGCCACTGGAAGACCTTCACCGCCCAGGCGCCGAGGTGCGCTCCCAGCGGGTCGAAGAAGAGGTTGTTGCCGTCCTTGCCCGGCACCAGCCCGTTGGCGACGTCCACCGCGTGGCCGACCCCGTTGCCGGCCACGATCATCCACGACACGAAGACGTAGAACAGGCCCACCCCGACCACCGAGATCAGCGTCGCCCGCGGCACCACCCGCTTGGGGTCGCGGGACTCCTCGCCGTACATCGCGGTCGACTCGAAGCCCACCCAGGACCAGAACGCGAAGAACAGCCCGAGGCCGGCCGCCGCGGCGCCCGAACCGCCCACCCCGTGGAAGGCGTTCAGCGGGTTGACCGCCTCGGCGGCGAAGCCGTCCGGCCCGCCGCCGGTGAACAGCACCGCCAGCGAGACGGCGCTCAGCACGGTGATCTCCAGCACCAGTGCGACGCCGAGCACCCGGGCGGTCAGGTGCAGGTCGAACCAGGCCATCACCGCGATGGCCAGCAGCCCGAACAGCGCGTACCAGCCCCAGCCCGCGTCCAGGCCCAGCTGCGACTTCACCAGTCCGCGCAGCGAGTACGCGAAGAAGCCGATGATCGATGCCTCGAAGACGACGTACGCGAGCACCGCCAGCAGCCCCGAGGCCATCCCGGCGACCCGGCCCAGCCCGTGCGAGATGTACCCGTAGAACGCGCCGGCCGCGGTGATGTGCCGCGCCATCGCCACGTACCCCACCGAGAACACGGTGAGCACCAGCGTCGCGAAGATGTACGCGGCGGGGGCTCCCACGCCGTTCCCCTGGCCGACGATGATCGGCAGGTTGCCGGTCATCGCGGTGATCGGGGCGGCGGTGGCGATCGCCATGAAGACGACGCCCACCAGCCCGACCGAGTCCGCCTTCAGGCGGTTGACCGCACCGCCGCCTCTTCCGTCCGCGTCCGCACCCGCCGCGTCCCCGCTCTGGATGGCCATCCGGCCCCCTTCACCCGCCGTGCCCCTGCCGCCCGCCTGACCGGTCGGACGATGACTGCCCGACAGCATCGGGGCCCGGTGAACACGCCCGCAACGGACAGGTAGTCAGGTAACACGGGTCGGAAGTTGACGCCTTGTTCGGTTCGGAGCCCGCCGTGTTCGAACGGTTTCGGCCCCGGAGCACCCCGAACACCCCCCGGAACAACGGCGGCCGGCCCGGCTCGCGAAGGAG
>NZ_JBHJUK010000070.1:0-43400 GCF_042266225.1 Kitasatospora sp. NPDC056181 | reverse complement strand
CAGGCAGCCGAGGAGGGCGACGGCGAGCAGGGTGCCGCCGATGCCGCCCTTGCCGCCCTTGAGGGCGCAGCCGCCGAGGGCGGCGGCGGTGATGGACTGGAGCTCCAGGCCCTCGCTGCCGGAGACGGGCTGGCCGGAGCCGGTGCGGGCGGTGAGCAGGACGCCGGCGAGGGCGGCGACGACGCCGCTGAGCGCGTAGGCGGCGATCAGGTACTTGTTGAGGTTGATGCCGGCCAGGCGGGCGGCGGTGTCGTTGCCGCCGATCGCGTAGACGTTGCGGCCGATGTCGGTGTACTTGAGCAGCACGTGCACGGCGGCGGCGGCCAGGATCAGGATCCACACCATGGTCGGCAGGCCGGCGACCTTCCCGCGGCTGAGGAAGACGAACACCGGGTCGTTGAGGACGTAGCCCTGGGCCCGGCCGTCGGAGACCAGTTGGGCGACGCCCTTGTAGGCGGCGAGGCCGGCCAGGGTGGCGATGGTCGGGTTGACCCGGCCGTAGATGATCACCGCACCGTTGAGCAGGCCGACGGCCGCGCCGACGACGAGCGCGGCGCCGATGCCGGCGGGTGCGCTGGACCCGGCCGAGGTGAAGACCATGGCGCTGACCACGGAGGCGAGTCCGGCCTGCGAGCCGACCGAGATGTCCAGGCCCCCGCAGATGATGACGACGGTCTGGACGACGGCGAGCAGGCCCGCGATGGTGGCCGCCTCGGCGATCACCTGGATGTTGTCCCAGCCGAGGAAGTTGGGGTTGAGCGAGCCGAACAGCGCGACCACGACGACGAGCGCGCCGATCAGGCTGAGGTTCTGGGCGCCGACGGAGCCGAGCAGCGCGCGCGGGCCGCCGGTGCGGGGCTGCGGTGCCGTGGTGGGGGCGGTGCTGGTGGTCATGCTGTTGCTCCGGTGCTGGCGTGGGGGTCGGTTCGGGAGTCGGGGGCCAGGTCGTCGGCCATGGCGAGGGCGAGGATGCTCTCCTCGGAGGCTTGGTCACGGCTCAGCTCGCCGGTCACCCGGCCGCCCTGCATGACCACGACGCGGTCGGCGAGGCCGAGGACTTCGGGGAGTTCGGAGGAGATGACCAGCACCGCGACGCCCTCCCGGGCGAGGTCGGCGATGATCTGGTAGATCTCCGCCTTCGCGCCGATGTCGACGCCGCGGGTGGGCTCGTCCAGGATCAGCAGGTCCGGCCGGCGGGCCAGCCAGCGGGCGAGCACCACCTTCTGCTGGTTGCCGCCGGACAGCGTGCGCACCTCGGTCTCGATGGAGGGGGCGCGCACCCGCAGGCGGTCGGCGTACCGCTGGGCCAGCTCCTTCTCCTCGCGGACCTTGACGAAGCGCCGGCGGCGCAACCGTTCGAGACTGACCAGCGAGGTGTTGTCGCGGATCGTGCGGTGCAGGAACAGGGCCTGGGCCTTGCGCTCCTCGGGGGCGAGGCCGATGCCGGCCCGGATCGCCCGGCGCGGGCTGCCCAGGCGCAGCCACTGCCCGGAGAGGCTGACGGTGCCGGCGCGGACCGGGGCGTCGCCGGCCAGGGCGAGGGCGAGTTCGGAGCGGCCGGCGCCGATCAGGCCGGCCAGCGCGACGACCTCGCCGGCCCGGACGGTGAGCGACACGTCGTGGACGTCGTCCGTGCTGAGCCGGTCCACCTCGAGGACGACCCGGTCGGTGGCGACGTTCTGCCGGACGAACAGGCCCGCGAGGTCGCGGCCGACCATGAGCCGCACCAGTTCGTTCTCGTCCGTGTCGGCGGAGTCGACCACGCCGGCCAGGGTGCCGTCGCGCAGCACCGCGATGCGGTCGGCGAGCTGGAAGATCTCCTTCATCCGGTGCGAGACGTAGACGACCGCGATGCCCTGCGACCGCAGCCGTCGGATCAGGGCGAACAGGGCGTCCACCTCGTGCTCGGAGAGCGAGGAGGTCGGTTCGTCGAAAGCGATCGCCCGGGGGGCGACCTCGCCGGTGAGGGCGCGCAGGATCTCGACCAGCTGGCGCTGCGCGGCGGTGAGTTCGGAGCCGAGCAGGTCGGGGTCGAGGACCTTGGCGAAGCCGAGGCGGTCGAGGTCGGCGGTGATCCGGCGGCGCAGTTCGGCCCGGTCCAGGCGGCGGCCGGCCCGACGGGGGAGGCTGCCGGCGTAGACGTTCTCGGCGACCGAGACGTGCGGGATGATCTCCGGTTCCTGCGGGATGATCCGGATGCCGGCCCGGCGGGCGTCGGTCGGCGATCCCAGGTCGAGGGCCCGGCCGTCGAGCAGGACCCGCCCCTCGCTCGGCCGGTGGTCGCCGGTGAGGATGCGCAGCAGGGTGGACTTGCCGGCGCCGTTCTCACCCATCAGGGCGGTGACCTGGCCGGGCGGGAAGCTCAGGTCGACGCCTTGCAGCGCCTGGACGGCACCGAAGCGTTTGCCGATGTTCTCGGCGGTCAGGCCGGCTGGTGCGGCGGGCGGGCGACTGGCTGTGGTCATCGTGGCCTCAACTGGCGGTGCGGTGCGGTGCGGTGCGATACGGGCTGGGGCGGTTCGGGCCGGGCCGGGACCGATAAAGGCCGGACGGGGGCCGGACGGGGGGCCGGACGGGGGCCGGACGGGGGCCGGTGCGGCGGCGCGGGGGTGACGGTGGCCGCACCGGCCGGGCCGCGGGTCAGCTGCAGCCGACGCCCGCGGCCTGCCAGGTGGCGGCGTCGACCATCTTGGTCGGGGCGAACGCCTCGGCCGGGAAGTCCTTGCCGTTCTTGAGCCGGTCGTACATGGTCTGGACGGCGAGGGCGCCGACGTCCTTGCCGTTGATGAACAGCGCGGCCTTCATGCCGGAGGGCTTGCCGGACTTCCAGTCCTTGCACGCCAGGTAGGCGCCGAGGCCGACCCCGTCGATGTCGTCGGGGCTGACGCCGCCGTTCTCCAGGGCGGTGACGGCGCCCTGGACGTTCTCGTCGTTGCAGCCCCACACCACCCAGTGCTTGACGCCGGGGTTGGCGGTGACGGTGGCGGCGACCTTGTCCTGGGCGCCGGTCGGGGTGTTGTCGGTGGCCACGTCGACGGTCTGCACACCGCTGACGGCGGAGTCGAAGGCCGTCCTGGCGGCCTTCACCCGGTCGCCGCAGACGGTGACGTCCTGCTTCCAGGCGGAGATGATCCGGGTGTCGGCGGGGTTCCAGCCGGCCTTCTTGAACTCCTCGGCGGCCCGCTTGCCGACCTCGCCGCCCATCTGCTCGCCGCTGAAGCCGATCCGCGGCACCAGGTCGGACTTGCCGCAGGAGGCGGGGGCGGGGCCGGTGGTGCAGATCTGGTCGTCGGAGGTGAGCAGCGCGACCTTGGCGTCGCGGGCCGTCTGGACGACCTGCGGGCCGACCGCCGGGTCCGGCACCACGACGATCAGGCCGTTGCTCTTCTGCGCGATCGCGGACTGCACCTCGCTGACGGTCTTGTTGGCGTCGCTGCCGAGGTTGACCACCTTGAGGTCGATGCCGAGTTCGGCCGCCTTCGCCCTGGCGCCGGCGGCCTCGCCGACGAAGTACTCCTGGTCGCCCTGCTTCTGCAGGTACGTCAGCGAGACCTTTCCGGTGACCGGTGCGGCCTGGGAGTCCGCCGTGCCGGAGGTCTGGCCGGTGGAACAGGCGGTGAGGCCGAGGACGGTGGTCAGGCCCAGCACGGCGGCGGGGACCAGACGGGCACGGATGGGGGACATGGGGCGACTCCAGGGTGGACGAGCGAGACCGAACCGATCCAACAGAATCGATCACATGTCATCACTTTCAAACGCGGTACATCACAGGAAAACCGGCATGTCACCCTCCCGTCAAGAGGCCGAAAACATTCGACCCCCGGCCGATGCACCTTTGTTACCAAGGCGCCCACCTGCCCATTCTCAGGCATCGCCGGCGCGAAATCGGCAAACACCCACAGCAAGGACCACCTATGAATTACGCGCGCAATTACTAGGTATCCGGAGTCAATCAGGTCCAAGTGGCTCACGCGCCCGACCAAGGGCGACAGTGGATCACCGGCCGCCACGCCGGAACCCGCGGGTCCGGTCCGCCGGATCCGGCCGGAACACCGCCGGAATGCCACAGGAATTCCGGTGGCCCGGAGTCGACCGCCGGAGCCCGGCCGGGATGCCGCGCGCGCCGAGCTCTTCGGGAGCTCTTCGACCGCGCCCCATTGACCGCCGGCTCGCCGCACCCCTACTGTGCGGATCCGGTCGACTCTGTTTGTTTGTGAGCGATTGCGACCTTCCCCCACCCAACCGCTCGGAAGCGCGCGGTACGCCGCTTCCGGCGTCGTACGAAAGGCCCCCCGTGCACGGACCCCTCCGTCTCCTGGCCACGCCCGGACGCACCCTCAGAAGCGCGGCCGTCGCCGCCTCGCTCCTCCTGTCCGGCGCGCTCGTCGCCGGACAGGCCGCGACTCCGGCCCTCGCCGCCACCACCACGGTGAACACCTCCATCACCGTGGACGGCACCAAGTCCGGCCGGACCTTCGACGGCATCGGAGCCGCCAGCGGCGGCGGCGGCAACTCCCGCCTGCTCGTCGACTATCCGGAGCCGCAGCGCAGTCAGCTGCTGGACTACCTCTTCAAGCCCGGCTACGGCGCCTCCCTCCAGTCGCTGAAGATCGAGATCGGCGGCGACACCAACTCCACCGACGGCGCCGAGCCCAGCTACCAGCACGCCCGGGGCGCGGTCGACTGCAACCAGGGGTACGAGTGGTGGCTGGCCGAGCAGGCCAAGGCCCGCAACCCCGACATCAAGCTCTACGGCCTCGCCTGGGGCGCCCCCGGCTGGGTCGGGGTCGACGACCCCGCCAACCCCGACCCGGGCAAGCCGTACTTCTGGTCCCAGGACATGATCGACTACATCGGCGGCTGGTTCGGCTGCGCCGCCCGGCACAACCTGCCGATCGACTACATCGGCGGCTGGAACGAGCGCGAGTACAACGCCACCTGGTACAAGAACCTCAAGGGCTCGCTGGTCGCGAACGGCCACGGCGACACCAAGGTGGTCGCGGCGGACAGCTACGACTGGAACCTCGCCGCGGAGATGACCAAGGACCCGGCGCTCAACAACGCGATCGACGTCATCGGCATGCACTACCCGTGCGGCTACCTCGGCGCGATGAGCACCTGCAACAGCACGCCGGCCGCGCAGGCGCTCGGCAAGCCGATCTGGGCCAGCGAGAGCGGCTCGCAGGACTACAACACCGGCGCCCCGGCGGTGGCCCGCGCGATCAACCGCGACTACATCGACGGCAAGATGACCTCGTACATGAACTGGCCGGTCATCGCGGCGCTGTACCAGAACCTCTTCTTCTCCACCGACGGCCTCTCGCTCGCCGCGCAGCCCTGGTCCGGCAACTACTCCATCGGCCAGACCACCTGGGTCACCGCGCAGACCACCCAGTTCACCCGGCCCGGCTGGAAGTACATCGACCCGGCGGCCGGCTACCTCGGCGGCAACCGGGCCAACGGCAGCTACGTCACGCTGAAGTCGGCGGACGGCCGCGACTACTCCACCGTCGTCGAGACCATGGACGCCACCGCCGCGCAGACCGCCACGTTCAAGGTCACCGGCGGCCTGCCCACCGGCCAGGTGCACGTCTGGTCGACGAACCTCGCCACCGCGGACACCGCCGACGACTTCGTCCACGAGCAGGACCTCAAGCCGGTCCGCGGGGCCTACACCCTCACCCTCCAGCCGGGACGCGTCTACACCGTGACCACCACCACGGGCCAGGGCAAGGGAACGGCCACCCCGCCGGCGCCCGCGCCGCTGAACCTGCCCTACGCCGACGGCTTCGACAAGCCCGCCGCGACGGCCTCCCCGAAGTACTTCTCCGACATGAACGGCGCGTTCCAGACCGTCCCCTGCGGCGGCGGCCGCACCGGTACGTGCCTGCGCCAGATGGCCCCGGTCTCCCCCATCCGCTGGACCGACGAGTCGAACAACCAGCCCTACACCATCGTGGGTGACAGCAGCTGGGTGAACTACACGGTCGGTGCGGACACGCTCTTCGAGCAGCCGGGCTCGACCGAGGTCCTCGGCCGCGTCAACCAGCAGGGCCGTAACAACGGCGGCCTGAACGCCTACCACCTGCGTCTGAGCGACACGGGCGCCTGGGCGATCCAGAAGAGCGACCTCAAGTGGAACCTCACCACGCTGGCGTCCGGCACCGTCACCGCCCCCGGCCTGAACACCTGGCACCACCTCGCCCTCACCATGCAGGGATCGACGCTGACCGCGGCGATCGACGGGCAGAGCGTCGGCAGCGCGACCGACCACGCCTTCACCTCCGGCATGGCCGGCCTGGCCGTGTCCGGTTACCAGACCGACCAGTTCGACTCGTTCGCGCTGACCCCGGGCACCGGCGGCAGCTCGTTCACCGGCCCGGTCACCTCCGGTCTGGCCGGCAAGTGCCTCGGCGCCTCCGCCGCCCCGGCTGCCGACGGGACCAAGGCCGTCCTCCGGAGCTGCAACAGCACCGACCCGGCCCAGACGTGGACCTGGGACAACGGCCGGCTCCTGTCCGGCGGCAAGTGCCTCGACGTGGTCGGCCAGGGCAGCACCGACGGCACCCTCGTCGACCTGTGGACCTGCAACGGCGGCGCCAACCAGCAGTGGACCCCGCAGGCCGACGGCACGCTGAAGGGCGTCCAGTCCGGCCTCTGCCTCGACGACCCGGCCGCCAGCACCACCGACGGCACCCAGCTGATCGTCTGGACCTGCAACGGCGGCACCAACCAGCGCTGGAACCTGCCGTAGTCCCGTAGCCCTGTAGTCCCGTAGCGCGGAGACCTCGGGCCTCCGAGGAGGCCCGAGGTCTCACCCGAACGGAGCCGGGGGGACGGCCGGGGACGATCGATGACGACGTGCGCGAGCACGTCCGCCCGATCGCCCGGACGTCCCCCCGGCTCCGTTCGGCCAGGGGCCGGAGGTCCGGAGCGACGCCGCGGGCGAGGTCGTAGTGGTGCGGCTAGCGTGGGACGCATGGGCTCAGCCGTGGAACTGGATGTCGCCGGGCGCACCGTCCGGCTGTCGAACCCGGACAAGGTGTACTACCCGGAGCGCGGGTTCACGAAGCTGGACGTCGCGCAGTACTACCTGGCGGTGGCGGACGGGGTGCTGCGCGGACTGCGGGACCGGCCGACCACGCTGCAGCGGTTCCCGGACGGGGTGGAGGGCGAGTTCTTCTACCAGAAGCGGGCACCGAAGGGCCTGCCGGAGTGGCTCCCGACGGCGCGGATCGCCTTCCCGAGCGGGCGGTCGGCCGACGAGATCTGCCCGACCGAGCCGGCGGCGGTGCTCTGGGCGGCCAATCTGGGCTGTCTGACCTTCCACCCGTGGCCGGTGCGGCGCGGCGACACCGACCACCTCGACGAGCTGCGGATCGACCTCGACCCGCAGCCCGGCACCGACTTCCACGACGCGGTGCGGGTGGCGCACGAGTTGCGTGCGCTGCTGGAGGAGTCGGGGCTGCGCGGCTGGCCGAAGACCTCCGGGGGGCGCGGGCTGCACGTGTACGTGCCGTTGGAGCCGCAGTGGACGTTCACCGACGGCCGGCACGCCGTGATCGCGCTGGGCCGGGTGCTGGAACAGCGGCTGCCGGGCCGGGTGACCACGGCCTGGTGGAAGGAGGAGCGCGGCGAGCGGATCTTCGTGGACTACAACCAGATGGCCCGGGACCGGACCATCGCCTCGGCGTACTCGCTGCGGGCCCGTCCGCGGGCGACGGCGTCGGCACCGCTGCGCTGGGAGGAGCTGGACGACGCCGCGCCGGAGGACTTCGACCTGCGCACGCTGCCGCCGCGATTCGCCGAACTGGGCGACCTCCAGGCGGAGATGGACGACAAGGCGTACCGGCTGGACGGGCTGCTGGAGCTGTACGAGCGGCAGCTGCGGGACGAGGGCATGGGTGAGCTGCCGTACCCGCCGGACCATCCGAAGGCGGCGGGTGAGCCGACCAGGGTGCAGCCGAGCCGGGCACGGAAGTCGTGATCACCGGCCGGGGGTGATCACGTAGGCTGTCGGCCCTCGAAGGATCATGCACACGGGGAGGGGTTCCGGGGTGGACGGGCACGGGGTGGACGGGCGCGGGATGGACGGGCACGGGTTGCGGGGGATTCTGGCGGACGCGGCGCGCGGGGTGTTCCCGCCGCCGGACGGGTCGGTGACGGTGGTGCCGCAGCCGTCGCCGCGCGAGGCCGGGGTGCTGTCGTTCTCCGCGCACGCGGTGGTGTTCACCGACGAGGACCCGGCCTGGGTGCACGCCGCGCTCGCCGCGGTGCCGAGCGACCCGCTGGCCGCGCCGCTCTGCCCGCCGTTCCTGACCGCGTTCACCGAGCGGACCGGCCGGGTGGCCGGCAACATCGACCTGCTGACGGTGGCCGGCCGGCTGCCCGGTGAGCCGCCGCTGGCACTGGAGCCGGTGACGGACCGGGAGCACCCCCGGGTGGTGCGCGCCCTGCGGTACCGGGAGGACGTGCGGGTGTTCACCGTGGACGGCGGGGTGCTGGTCCTCGGCCGCGGGGTGGCCGGGCGGTGGGAGTGCGCCATCGAGGTGGACGAACAGGCGCGGGGCCGCGGCCTGGGGCGCGCGCTGGCGGTGAGCGCCCGGCATCTGCTGCCGGAGGGCGAGTGGATCTGGGCGCAGCAGGCGCCGGGCAACGCGACGAGCGTGCGGGCGTTCCAGGCGGCCGGGTACCGGCCGGTCGGCGCGGAGACGCTGCTGGTGGTGGGGCGGCCGTGAGCGGGGCATCGGCCGGGTCGCCGGTGGTCGTTCCGGCGGAGGTCCGGTCCCGGCTGGTGGTGCGGTTCGGGCCGTCGGCGGAGGCCTGGTGCGAGGCCCTGCCGTCGCTGGTGGCCGGGCTGGCCGCCCGCTGGGGCCTGACCGTGCGGGCGGGCGGCGGGGGCGGGACGGCCCGGGTGTTCCGCTGTGACCGCGGGGACGGGCGGACCGTCTGGCTGAAGCTGACGCCCGACCCCGAGGTGGCCCGGCAGGAGGCGGTGGCACTGCGCGCGTGGGCGGGGCTGCCGTCGGTGGTGCGGCTGCTGGCGGAGGACGTGGCGGCGGGCGCCCTGCTGCTGGACGACGTGAGCCCCGGGCCGACGCTGCGGCAGCGGGAGTGGCGGCCGGCCGAGGTGGCCGCGGTGCTCGGCGCGCTGCGGTCGGTGCCGGTGGCGGGGCTCACGCTGGCGCCGCTGGCCGAGCGGGTGGAGTTCCTCTTCGACCTCACCGAGCGGCGGGTGCCGGGCGCGGTGCCGCCCGGGACGCGGGCGTTCGCGCGGGAGCTGGCCGCCGACGGCCCGGTGGCGCTGGTCCACGGGGACCTGCACCCGGGCAACGTGCTGGACGGCCCGAGCGGGCCGGTGGCGATCGACCCGCGGCCGTCCCTCGGGGACCCGGATTTCGACCTGGTGGACTGGGTGCTCGACGGTGCCACCGGTCGGCCCGGGCTGGAGCGGCGGATCGCCGGCCTGGCCGCACTGGTGCCGGGCTCGGATCCGCAGCGGGTGCTCGACTGGTGCCGGGCCTGTGCCGTGATGGTCGCCGCGCCGCGGGTGGCGGCCGGGCGGCAGGACGCGGAGACGGCGTTCCTGGCGGAGCTGGCCGGGCTCTGAGCCCGGCCGGGGCGGCGGCGCCCGGCTCGCCGGCCGGACCGGGGCCGCCCGTCAGGACACCTCCCCGCCGCCGCCCTTGCCGGAGAGGAACAGGCAGAGGAAGGCGAGACCGATCAGCAGGCCGACGGCCCGGGGCAGAGAGGGATAGATCCAGTTCCAGTTGCTCACGTCGGTGAACGCGGAACCGACCAGGAGAACCCCCGCCGGCAGCACGACGAGGCCGGCCAGGGTCAGCGCCAGCCAGTACGACACCGCACGCCCGCCCGTCGGGTGGCACTCCCCGGCCTCGCACCACACCGGGGCGATCACGCCTCGCGGCGGCACGTCCTCCTCGAACGTGTAGGCGTAGACGGGTTCGCCGTCGTCGGGGATGAACTTGCCCGAACAGGTGTCGCGCGCGGTCTCCTGCCCGGGCGGGCAGATGTGGAGGACGTACCAGCCCCGGGTGTCCGAGAGTCCGGCGGCCTGGCCGAGCCGGGACGCGGTGTGGGCGACGGCCAGGCACCCGAGCCCGAACACCACCAGCCCCACGACCGCCAGGAGCAGCCTCCCGAGGAGCCACCGCGCCCCTCGCCGCGCATCTCGCATCGGCTCTCCCCCGCCGGTCCGCGCCGTCCTCTCCCGGGACGCCCAGGACCCGGCGGGCGGTTGCGGTCAGCGCGTGGCACCCGCCGGGGCGAGCGAGGCGATGATCCGCACCGCATCGGCGATCTGACCGTCCGTCAGGCCGCCGCGGGCGGTCAGCCGGAGGCGGGAGATGCCATCCGGGACGGAGGGCGGACGGAAGCAGCCGACGGCGGGCCCGGCCCGGCGGCAGCCGGCGGCCCACGCGACGGCGGCCCACGCGACGGCAGCCTCCGGGCCGGGGGCCCGGACCGAGACGACGGCCGCGTCCGGGTGGAGGCGTGCGGGCCGGCCGGTTCGGCGGGTGACTGGCCCCGCACCGTGCGTCGCCCGCGCCGACCGGCCGTCAGCCGCCCTCCCTGAGGATCTGGCCGCCCCGGACGGCGCAGATGAAGGACGCGATGAACAGCCCGATGGAGACCAGCGACCCCCGGTAGAGCAGCCAGTCCCGCACCCGCACAATGTCGAAGCAGGCGGCAGCCGGGTAGAGGCCGACCGGCACGACGGCCAGTGCGGCGAAGGTCAGCGCCAGCCAGCGCACCACCGGCCCCTGCCCCGCCGGGTGGCACACGCCGTGCGCACACCGCACGCTCAGCCCGTAGCCGTGCTGCCGCCGGTCCCCTTCGAAGCGGAAGGTGTAGACGGGGTCGCCGCCCTTGTCCGGGACGAACTTGCCGGGACACCCGGCGCGCGGCCCGTCAGCCGGTGGCGGGCAGGCGTCGCGGATGAAGTGGCCCGGCGTGCCGGACAGTCCGGCGGCCTCGCCCAGCCGGGACACCGTGTGCCCCACCGCCAGCAGCGCGAGCGCACAGACCGCCGCGCCCACCATCGTGACCAGTATCCGGCCCGGGAGCGGCAGCTCCCGCAGTTCCACGCGTCGCATCGACTCTCCCCCGCCGGTCCGCGCCGTCCTCTCCCGGGACGCCCCGGACCCGGCGGGCGGTTGCGGTCAGCGCGTGGCACCCGCCGGGGCGAGCGAGGCGATGATCCGCACCGCATCGGTAATCTGAGCATCCGTCAGGTCACCGCGGGCGGTCAGCCGGAGGCGGGAGACGCCGTCCGGGACGGAGGGCGGACGGAAGCAGCCGACGGCGAGCCCGGCCCGGCGGCAGTCGGCGGCCCACGCGACAGCGGCCTCCGGGCCGGGAGCCCGGACCGAGACGACGGCCGCGTCCGGGGTGGAGGCGTGCAGGCCGGCCGCGGTCAGCCGGTCGGCGAGGGTGCGGGCGACCTCGCGGGCCCGGTCGGCGCGCTGCGGCTCGGCGCGCAACAGCCGCAGCGCGCCGAGGGCGGCGCCGGCGGCGGCCGGGGCGAGGCCGGTGTCGAAGATGAAGGTGCGGGCGGTCTCGGTGAGGTGGCGGATCACCCGGCGCGGGCCGAGCACCGCGCCGCCCTGCGAGCCGAGCGACTTGGAGAGGGTGACGGTGGCGACGGTGTCCGGCTCGCCGGCGAGGCCGGCGGCGGCCAGGGCGCCGCTGCCGCCGGGGCCGAGGACGCCGAGCCCGTGCGCGTCGTCCACCAGCAGCGCGGCGCCGGCCGAGCGGGCGGCGGCGGAGAGTTCGGGCAGCCGGGCGGCGTTGCCGTCGACCGAGAAGACGGAGTCGGTGACCACCAGCGCCCGGCGCTGGGTGCGACCGGCGAGCGCGGCGCGGACGGCGTCGGGGTCGCTGTGCGGGGCGCGGTGGACGTCGCCGCGGGCGAGCCGACAGCCGTCGATCAGCGAGGCGTGGTTGTACGCGTCGGAGACGATCAGGGTGTCCGGGTCGGTGAGCGCGGTCAGCGCGGCCAGGTTGGCGGTGTACCCGGAGGAGAACACCAGCGCCGCCTCCACCCCGCAGAACTCGGCCAGCTCGTCCTCGAGTTCGGTGTGCAGCGCGGTGGTTCCGGTGACCAGCCGGGAACCGGTGGCGCCTCCGCCCCAGCGCAGCGCGGCGTCGGCGGCGGCCCGGGTGACGGCCGGGTGGCGGGTCAGCCCGAGGTAGTCGTTGCCGGCGAGGTCGAGCACCGGGTCCTCCGCCGGGCGGCTGCGCAGCGTCCGGGTCAGGCCGGCGCGGGCGCGCAGTTCGGCCGTCTCGTCGAGCCAGTCGAAGACGGCGGCCGGGGCCGGGGTGTCGGCGGGGCCGGGGGCGCCGCCCGGGGCGAGGACGGACGGTTCGGACGCGGTGCGGTGGGCCATGATCGGCACTCTGGCACGCGGGGCGCCGGCGGGCAATGTGCGTCTGGGCACACCCTCGGCGGGTCCTGTTGTCCGGTTCCGCGCCGCCCCCGTACGGTCCGTGCAGCCCGTGTCCGGCTTCTCGTGGCCCGTTGCGGTGCGTGCGGCCCCGGTCCGGCTTCCCCCGGCCCGTTGCGGTGCGTGCAGCCCCGTCCGGTCCGTATTGCCCCCGTCCCGTTCCCGCGGCTCGTCCGGTCCGTGCATCCCGTCCGGTGCGGCGGGCCTGGCGGCCGCCGCGACCGCAGCCGCCGCGGAAGGGCCGACGCCCGGTGCCGAAGGGCGCCCCCGGCCAAGTGCGACCACTCAGTGCGACCAGTAGGGGTCGTCCACCGGGGTGGCCGGGCCACTGCCCCGGTTTCCGTACACGCGGTCGGCGGCGGCCTCGACGCCTTTCTGCTCGGCCGCGATCTCCACCTCCGTGGTCTGCGAGAGGGTCGCACTGCCGGAGTCCTCCAGCCGGACGGTGAGCCGGACGCCCTCGGGCGAGGTGGCGGTGTGCTCGGTCCGGTACCCGGCCGACGGGCGGTGCCCGAACTCCCGGCTCTGGATGTCGCGGTAGCCGTTGCGGGCCCAGTAGTCGGTGATCGCCGCGGCGAGGGCGGGGTGTCGGCCGGCCGCGACGGTGGTGGTCAGCCGCAGCGAGCGCGAGACGGAGGTGAGCGGGCTGCGGGTCCCGTCCATGTAGTGGCTGCCGGGCAGGACCAGGTAGCCGCTGTCGCGGTACCGGACGGCGGGGGTGATGCCGTTGACCGTCCCGGTCAGCGCCCGCTCGGTGCGGTCGCGGCACTCGGCGGCCGTCATCAGCGGACGTTCGTCGGCGGTCTTCTCGCCCAGCTCGTGGTTGAGCCAGACACCGAAACCCATGATCAACGCCATGACCAGCAGCATGCCCGCGAGGAGGGCGCCCAGCACGACGCGGACGATGCGCAGGGCCAGGCCGCCGGCCCGCCCGTCCGTCGCCGCCGACGTCGTGGCCGTCGCGCCGGCCGTCCCCGGCCCCTCCGCCGTCGCCGCGGAACCCGCCGTCTCGGCCATGCCCGTTCCCCCTACCAACCGGTACGTTCTTCCGCGCCGACAGTAGCCGCGCGGCCGGTCCGGGCACCTGAGTACGCGTACTCAACCGCTCCGCCGCACCCGCCGGCGGCCGTCGGGCGCCCGAGCGGACGGCCGCGGGCTTTGCCGGGCGTGGGCGCGAACAGGCAAGATAGCCGGGTGACCCTCCTTGACCTGATGCCGAAGCCCGCTACTCCCGACGCTCTGTACGAGACCTTCGCCGCCTGGGCGGAGGAGCGCGGGATCACGCTGTACCCGGCGCAGGAGGAGGCACTGATCGAGCTGGTGTCGGGGAACAACGTGATCCTGGCGACGCCGACCGGCTCCGGAAAGAGCCTGGTGGCGGCGGGGGCGCACTTCGCGGCGCTGGCGGAGGGCAAGCGGACCTTCTACACCGCGCCGATCAAGGCGCTGGTGTCGGAGAAGTTCTTCGACCTGTGCAAGGTGTTCGGCACCGAGCAGGTCGGCATGATGACCGGTGACGCGAGCGTCAACCCGACCGCGCCGATCATCTGCTGCACCGCCGAGGTGCTGGCGCAGATCGCGCTGCGGGACGGCGCGCGGGCCGACATCGGCCAGGTGGTGATGGACGAGTTCCACTTCTACGCGGAGCCGGACCGCGGCTGGGCCTGGCAGATCCCGCTGCTGGAGCTGCCGCAGGTGCAGTTCCTGCTGATGTCGGCGACGCTCGGCGACGTCCGCCGCTTCGAGGAGGACCTCACCCGCCGCACCGGCCGGCCCACCACCGTCGTCCGCTCCGCGACGCGTCCCGTGCCGCTGTTCTACGAGTACCGCCGCACCACCCTGCACGACACGCTGGAGGAGCTGCTGAAGACGGGTCAGGCGCCCGTCTACGTCGTGCACTTCACGCAGAAGGAGGCGGTGGAGCGGGCGCAGTCGCTGATGAGCATCAACATGTGCTCGAAGGCGGAGAAGGACGCCATCGCCGACCTGATCGGCGGTTTCCGCTTCACCACCAAGTTCGGCCGCAACCTGTCCCGGTTCGTGCGGCACGGCATCGGCGTGCACCACGCCGGCATGCTGCCCAAGTACCGCCGGCTGGTCGAACGCCTCGCCCAGGCGGGGCTGTTGAAGGTGATCTGCGGGACGGACACGCTCGGCGTGGGCGTCAACGTGCCGATCCGCACGGTGCTGTTCACCGCGCTGTCCAAGTACGACGGCGTGCGGGTGCGCGTCCTGCGGGCCCGTGAGTTCCACCAGATCGCGGGCCGCGCCGGGCGGGCCGGGTTCGACACCGTGGGGCAGGTCGTCGCGCAGGCGCCGGAACACGTGATCGAGAACGACAAGGCCGTCGCCAAGGCGGGCGACGACCCGAAGAAGAAGCGCAAGATCGTCCGGAAGAAGGCGCCGGAGGGCTTCGTCGGCTGGTCGGAGGAGACCTTCGAGCGGCTGATCGCCGCCGACCCGGAGCCGCTGGTCTCGCGTTTCAAGGTGAGCCACGCGATGCTGCTGTCGGTGATCGGCCGGCCCGGCAACGCCTTCGAGGCCATGCGCAAGCTGCTCACCGACAACCACGAGGACCGCGCCGCCCAGCGCCGGCACATCCGCACCACCATCGCCATCTACCGCTCGCTCCTGGAGGGCGGCGTGGTGGAGCGGCTGGACGAGCCGGACTCCGAGGGCCGGATCGTCCGCCTCACCCTGGACCTCCAGGAGAACTTCGCGCTCAACCAGCCGCTGTCCACCTTCGCGCTGGCCTCCTTCGAGCTGCTCGACCCGACCTCGCCGTCGTACGCGATGGACGTCGTCTCCGTCGTCGAGGCGACCCTCGACGACCCGCGCCAGATCCTCGCCTCGCAGCAGAACAAGGCCCGCGGCGAGGCCATCGGCGAGATGAAGCGCGACGGCATCGAGTACGAGGAGCGGATGGAGCGGCTCCAGGAGATCACCTACCCGAAGCCGCTGGAGGAGCTGCTCACCCACGCCTACGAGGTGTACCGCCGGGCGCACCCGTGGATCGGCGACCACGAGCTGCGGCCGAAGTCCGTGGTCCGCGACCTGTACGAGCGGGCGATGACCTTCTCGGACTACGTCGGCCACTACGAGCTCGCCCGGACCGAGGGCATCGTGCTGCGCTACCTGGCCGGCGCGTACAAGGCGCTGGAGCAGACCGTCCCCGAGGACGTGAAGACCGACGACCTCAAGGACGTCATCGCCTGGCTGGGCGAGCTGGTGCGCCAGGTCGACTCCAGCCTGCTGGACGAGTGGGAGCAGCTGGCCAACCCGACCGAGCCGCAGGCCGCCGAGGTCACCCTGGACGACAAGCCGGCGCCGGTGACGGCCAACGCGCGGGCGTTCCGGGTGCTGGTGCGCAACGAGATGTTCCGCCGGGTCGAGCTGGCGGCGCTGGAGCACTACGACGCGCTGGGCGAGCTGGACGGCGAGTACGGCTGGGACGCGGACCGCTGGGCGGACGCGCTCGACGGGTACTGGGAGGAGTACGACGACCTCGGCACCGGCCCGGACGCGCGCGGCCCGAAGATGCTGCTGATCGAGGAGGAGGACTCCTCGTGGCGGGTCCGGCAGATCTTCGACGACCCGTCGGGTGACCACGACTGGGGCATCAGCGCCGAGGTCGACCTCTACGGTTCGGACGAGGAGGGCCGCGCGGTGCTGCGCGTCACCGCGGTGGACCGCCTGGGCGGCTGAGTCTCCGCCGGCCCGGGAGCCCTCGGACGGGGGCTCCCGGGCCGGGGTGACCGCCGGACGGCGAGCAACCGGCCGGGCGGTCACCGGCGGACGCGGGGGACACGAGGGACGCAGGAAGGCCGGGGGTCCGCAGCGTGCGGGCCCCCGGCCTCTCGTGTCCGGGCTCCTCGTGTCCGGGCTCCGGCCGGCCCCGGCCGGTCCCGGGATCCGGACTCCCGCCGGCCCCGATCAGATCCAGATGAACGGCGCGCCCGCCGCGTAGGACAGTGCCCGGGTGGCCTCGTCCAGCACCTGCTCCGCTCCGGCCGCCGGGCTGGGCGGGACGGCGAGCGGGGTCGCGGAGACCGAGGCCCCCGGGGAGGCGGCCGGCGAGCCGCCGTGGCCCTCGACCGGCCGCGAGCTGGTGACGGTCACGTGCCGGCCGACCGCCTCGACGCGCTGCTCCGTGCCGGGCTTGGCGCTGCCGGCGGGCAGGGCGGGGGCGGTGGAGGCGTCCGGGAGGATGAAGGCGAGCGCGCCCGGCTTGGCCCGCAGCGCCTCGGCGGCCTTGGTGGCGGCGGCCTGGTCGGCGAAGCGCAGCAGGGTGACGCTGCTGAGCACCGGCTTGTCCTGGCCGGCGAAGCTGACGGTCAGGTAGCCCTGGCAGCCGCTCTCGCGGAACAGGTCCTGGGCGCGGTCCTGGAGGGCCTCGGCGCAGTTCTCGCCCTGGCGGACGCCGGAGCGCTTGCCCTTGTAGGCACCGACCTCGACCACCCGCTGGGCGGGGAAGAGGGTGTCGACGTTGAGCCCCTCGGGGTCGGCGCCGCTGCGCGGGGGCGGGGAGCCGACCACCTTCGGTGTCTTGGTCGCGTCCTTGCTGGACGGGCCGAGGCCGGGTATGAAGTCGCCGGGCGTCGGGCGGGTGATGATCCAGCCGCCGGCCGCCACGACGCCGACCACCACGATCCAGCCCACGACGCGGCGGGCGCCGACTCTCCTGGCCGGCCTCCGGTACGCGCCGCCCGGCTGGTCGGTTCCGTGGTCTCCCGGTGACGGGGTGCGCTCCCCCTGCGTGGTCATGGCGCAGATTCTAAGCAGTCCGCAGGTGGTGGAGATCACGGGGGAGGGCCCGTGACGATCACCCGCGCCGGGGCCGGAGAGCTCCGCGGCCGGGGACGTGAGATGTACCACTACCGTGAGCTTCGACACTGTGACAACTCGCACATCCTCCCGGAGATCTTCTGGTGGGTTTCCTCTGGCGTCGCCCGTCGGCCACCAGGCAGGATCAGGCCCATGGATCTGCTCGATACCCTCACCGCCAAGGGCCTGCGCGGCGAAGCCCCGACCCGCGAGGAGGCGCTCGCCGTCCTCGCCACCACCGACGACGAGCTGCTGGACGTCGTCGCGGCCGCCGGGCGGGTGCGCCGGCAGTGGTTCGGCCGCCGGGTGAAGCTCAACTACCTGGTGAACCTGAAGAGCGGGCTCTGCCCGGAGGACTGCTCGTACTGCTCGCAGCGACTGGGCTCCAAGGCCGAGATCCTCAAGTACACCTGGCTGAAGCCGGACCAGGCCGCCGAAGCCGCGAAGGCCGGCGTCGCCGGCGGCGCCAAGCGCGTCTGCCTGGTGGCCAGCGGCCGCGGCCCGACGGACCGTGACATCGACCGGGTGGCCGACACCATCTCCGCCATCAAGGACGCCGACCCGGCCGTCGAGATCTGCGCCTGCCTGGGCCTGCTCTCCGACAACCAGGCCGAGCGGCTGAAGGCGGCCGGCGCCGACGCCTACAACCACAACCTGAACACCTCCGAGGGCACCTACGGCGACATCGCCACCACCCACACCTACGCGGACCGGGTGGACACCGTCCAGAAGGCGCACGGCGCGGGTCTGTCGGCCTGCTCCGGCCTGATCGCGGGCATGGGCGAGAGCGACGAGGACCTCGTGGACGTGGTCTTCGCGCTGCGCGAGCTGGGCTCGGACTCGGTGCCGGTCAACTTCCTCATCCCGTTCGAGGGCACCCCGCTGGCCAAGGAGTGGAACCTCACCCCGCAGCGCTGCCTGCGCATCCTGGCGATGGTGCGCTTCGTCAACCCGGACACCGAGGTGCGGATCGCGGGCGGCCGCGAGGTCCACCTGCGCACGCTCCAGCCCCTGGGCCTGCACCTCGCCAACTCCATCTTCCTCGGCGACTACCTGACCAGCGAGGGCCAGGCCGGGCAGGCCGACCTCGACATGATCAAGGACGCGGGCTTCGAGGTCGAGGGCGCCGGCGAGGCCACCCTGCCCCGGCACCGGGCCGACGTCGCCGCCGCGGTGGCCACGGGCGGCGCCTGCGGGACCGGCGGCGGCTGCGGGCCGTGCGGCGGGCACGGCGAGGTCTCCGCCGACGCGACCGGCGAGGAGGAGGCCGACGGCGGTGCGCACGGGTGCGGCCCCTGCGGCGGGCATGCCGTGGCGGCCCCTGCCGAGGACGCGGCCGAGAGCGCGGCCGAGAACCCCAACGACGAGCTGCGCAGCGACCTGGTCCGGGTCCGGCGCCGTGGCGCCGGCACCGAGCTGGCGCCCAACGCCTGACCGCTGCAAGGGAATCCATCATCATGGCTCAGCCTTCCGACCCCGCACGCCCCGCCGGGGCCCTGTCCAGCGCCGCCCTGCCCACCGACACCCTGCTCGCCCTCGACCGGGCGCACGTCTGGCACCCGTACGGGCCGATGCCCGGTACCGCCACCCCGTACGTGGTGGAGTCCGCGTCCGGGGTGCGGCTGCGGCTCGCCCGGCCCGTCGAGGGGAGGGACGAGCTGGTCGACGGGATGTCGTCCTGGTGGGCGGCGATCCACGGCTACGGGCACCCGGTGCTGGACGACGCGGTGCGCGGGCAGCTGGGCCGGATGAGCCACGTCATGTTCGGCGGGCTCACCCACGAGCCCGCCGTCCGGCTGGCCGCGCGGCTGGTGGAGATCACTCCGGAGCCGCTCCAGCACGTCTTCCTGGCCGACTCGGGCTCGGTGGCCGTCGAGGTCGCGATGAAGATGTGCCTGCAGTACTGGCAGTCCACCGGACGGCCGGAGAAGCGCCGGCTGCTCACCTGGCGCGGCGGCTACCACGGGGACACCTTCCACCCGATGTCGGTCTGCGACCCGCAGGGCGGCATGCACCACCTGTGGGGCGGGGTACTGCCCGACCAGCTGTTCGCGCCGCAGCCGCCGGCCGGCTTCGACGCGCCGCTGGACGCCGAGTACGCGGCCCGCTTCGACGAGTTGATGGAGCGTCACGCCGGCGAGCTGGCCGCCGTCATCGTCGAGCCGGTGGTGCAGGGCGCCGGCGGGATGCAGTTCCACTCCCCCGCCTACCTGCGGATGCTGCGCGAACTCTGCGACCGCCACGGCGTGCTGCTGGTCTTCGACGAGATCGCCACCGGCTTCGGCCGCAGCGGCGCCCTGTTCGCGGCCGACCACGCCGGCGTCTCCCCGGACGTCATGTGCCTGGGCAAGGCGATGACCGGCGGCTACCTCACCATGGCCGCCGCGCTCTGCACCGGTGAGATCGCCGACGGCATCAGCCGGGGCGAGATGCCCGTCCTGGCGCACGGCCCGACGTTCATGGGCAACCCGCTGGCCGCCGCGGTCGCCAACGCCTCCATCGACCTGCTGCTCGGGCAGGACTGGCAGACCGAGGTGAAGCGGATCGAGACCGGCCTGCGGGACGGCCTGGCGGACGTGGCCGCCCAGCCCGGTGTCCGGGACGTCCGGGTCCTGGGCGCCATCGGCGTCGTGCAGTTGGACCACCCGGTGGACATGGCGGCGGCGACCACCGCCGCCGCCCGGGAAGGCGTCTGGCTGCGCCCGTTCCGGGACCTCGTCTACACCATGCCGCCGTTCGTGACGGGGGACGAGGACGTGGCGCGGATCGCGGCCGCGGTGACCGCTGCGGCGGTGGCCGGATGATCGCCCCTCCCGTGCTCTTCGTCACCGGCACCGGCACCGAGGTCGGCAAGACCGTGACGACGGCCGCCGTCGCGTCGGCGGCCGTCCAGGCCGGCCTGCGGGTCGCCGTGCTCAAGCCCGGCCAGACCGGGGTCGCGCCGGGCGAACCGGGGGACGTCGATGAGGTCGCCCGGCTGGTCGGCGCCCCGCTCGCCGACCGGCTCACCCTGCGCGAACTCGTCCGCTACCCCGAGCCGCTGGCGCCCGACACGGCCGCCCGCCGGTCCGGACGGCCGTACCTCGACCCCGCCGACACGGCCGCAGCCGCCGCCGAACTGGCCCACGACCACGACCTGGTCCTGGTCGAGGGCGCCGGCGGCCTGCTGGTGCGCTACGACGACGAGGGCCGCACGCTCGCCGACCAGGCCCTCGCCGCCCGCGACCTCGGCCTGCCGGCGCAGCTGCTGCTGGTCGCCACGGCCGGCCTCGGCACGCTCAACACCACCTCGCTGACCGCGGAGGCGCTGGCCGCGCGCGGCCTGCCGCTGTTCGGCGTGGTCATCGGCGCCTGGCCCGGCTCCCCCGGCCTCGCCGACCGCTGCAACCTCGCCGACCTGCCCCGCTCGGCCGGCGCCCCGCTGCTCGGCGCCCTGCCCGAACGGGCGGCCGCCGCGGGGGACTTCGCCGCCGTGGCGCGCGCCTCGCTCGCCCCGGCGCTGCACGGACGGTGGGACGCGGCGGAGTTCGCGAGCACGCATCGGGCGGCGGGCTGACCGGCCGCGGTAGGAGGCCCGGCGGTAGACCCGGTGAGTGGCCCGGTGAGTGGCCGGGTCACCGGGCCTCCCACCGGGACCGCCGCACGACCCGGCCGGTCCTCCTCAGAGGATGGCCTCGCACACCTGCCCCAGGCGGTGCGCTTCGAGGAAGACGTCGCCCTGGTTCGGGGTGGGCATCGGCATCGTGGCGAAGGCCTTCAGCTCCGCCCGGAACGCCTCCGGGACCTTGAGCAGGTCGGCCAGGAAGAAGAGCCCGCTGCGCAGACCCTCGATGTCCGGGTCGTCCGGCCAGGCTATCGTCACGACGTAGCCGATCGTGTGCAGCAGCCGCCCGAGGGTGAACCAGTTGAACTCCTCGGCCGACGACAACTCCCGCGCCAGGTCGACCACGCCGTCCATGGCAGCGGCGAACTCCACGACCAGGGCCCTGCCCACCTCGTTCGACTCGGCGGCCGGGATCCTGCTCGTGTAGGCCTCGATCCGCTCGATCTCCGCCGGCGGGAAGCCGAGCGTGCGCAGCGTTTCCAGGAACTCGGCGAGTCGCTCGATGCCGCCCGACGATTCGGACAACGGCGCCAGATGGAGCTTCCAGCCGACGCCGCAGCCGGCCCGGTAGAAGTTCATCCTCCGGTGCCGGTCGATCCCGGGGGCGCCGTTCGGGGCCGTTGGCGGTGCCGCCGCCGGTGCCGCTGCCACTGCCGGCGCGGGCCGGCCGCTCCCCTGGCTGACGCTGCCCTGTTTGCGCTTCTGCTCGGCCCGGGCGGCGGCCAGCAACTGCGCCCATCTCTGCCCGGACTGCCGGGTGGGCGTCTGCCCCGCCTGTCGTTGCAGCCAGGGCACGAACGCCTCGAAGTAGCCGGTGAACCGTTCGCTGGGGACGGAAACCCTGGTCAGCCACCCGTTGATCGTCGAGTCGGAGATCGTGACCGGCGGTACCTGAACCTCACCCAGCCGGACCGCGGTCTTCAGCGGGGGCGGCCCGGCCGCCTCCCACAGGTCCCGTAGCTCCACCCAGAACCGATCGGCCGCATCATCCACCCGCATGCACGTCCCCCCTGCTCGGACGACCGACGGAAGCGGTCGCCGGAAAATCATCAATAAAGGTGCTGGCCAGCATAGTTGGGTCACCGCGGACCGACCACGGATCGCCGGATGTCGCCGGAAGCG
The DNA here is from genome assembly GCF_042266225.1 of Kitasatospora sp. NPDC056181. Lineage (NCBI taxonomy): Bacteria > Bacillati > Actinomycetota > Actinomycetes > Kitasatosporales > Streptomycetaceae > Kitasatospora > Kitasatospora sp. NPDC056181. Next base: position 21,383 of record NZ_JBHJUK010000070.1, on the reverse strand, counting down.
GGACAACGGTGTCATCGAAAGGCTCGAACCCGGGACCTCGGAGGCTCGCACATGTCCGTCCTGTTCCACCTGCTCCAGAACGGCTCCACCCTGCTCGGCACCGCCGGAACGATCTACGCCGCAACCGTCTCCGCGACCGCCATGACCTCGGCCTTCTCCCGGAACCCGCAGCGCCGGCGCGACGCCCGGGCCTCCCTCGCCCTCCTCCTGCGCCGCTCCCGCGGCCGCTGAGGACCGGCCGGGAGCGGTCAGGAGCGGTCGTGAGCCGTCGTGAGCCGTCCTGAGCCGTCGTGAGCAGTCAAGACCGCTCCGGACGGAGCGTCCGGCGACGGCTTCGGCAGGAGGGGGCGGAACCGTCGTCGGACGCGTCGCCGGCGACTCCGGCAAGCACTCGGCTTCGCTGGAACGAGTGAAATCGGCGCCCAGGCGGTATACGGGCCCGGCGGGGCTCAATACCGTTCTCGGCATGACAGACGGCCTGACGCTGGACGAGTCCCTCCGGGCCCTCGCCGCACTGGAGGCGGTGTGGAAGGAGGACGACGAGGCGCTGACCGCACTGGCCGCCGGCGGCCCGGGCGAGCAGCCCCTCCCGGGCCTGGTCGCGGCGTACGGCGAGCACGCCATCGACACCCTGATGGCGCTCGCCTTCGGCCTGCAGTCCGGTATGACCGACGAGGAGTTGGCGGCGCTCACCGATGCCGTGAGCGCCAACATCGGCGCCCGGATGGCCGCCCTGCTCGCCCAGACCCTGCGCGCCTGGGCCGGCACGGCCGCCGCCGACGACCTCGGAGCCACCAGGGCGATCGCCCGCACCGTCATCGACGCCCTGCGGGCGGTCACGGAGGAACCGGGCAAGACGGACGTCCTGCCGCTGCTCGCCACCTTCCGCACGTACGCGCTCAGCCACCCCTGAGGGCTCCACGGGGAGTTCACGCGCCGCCGCCGGGCAAGCAAACCGGGCGCCGGCCCGGGGGGACGCCCGGTACTGCCCAGCCGGCGAGGTTCGTTTCCGCCCGTGAACAGTTGATTGCATCCGTTGCCCCCGCTCCCCCGGCCTGCGCAGGATGGGCCGGTCCCCAGCGTCCGGGCGGGTCACAGGAGGCGATCAACCGTCGTGTCGGGTAAGCAGATTCACCTTGCCGCGTTCTTCCCGGGGATCGGGAACTCCACCGTGTGGTCCGATCCGCGGGCCGGGAGCCAGATCGGCTTCGAGTCGTTCGTCCACCTCGCGAAGACGGCCGAGCGGGGGAAGTTCGACTTCCTCTTCCTCGCCGAGGGCCTGCGGCTCCGGGAGCACAAGGGCGAGACCTACGAGCTGGACGTGGCCGGCCGGCCCGAGTCGCTGACCGTGCTGAGCGCGCTGGCGGCCGTCACCGACCGGCTGGGGCTGGCCGCCACCGTCAACTCAACGTTCAACGAACCGTACGAGGTGGCGCGGCGGCTGGCGACGCTGGACCACCTGAGCGAGGGCCGGGCGGCATGGAACGTGGTGACCAGCTGGGACGAGTTCACCGGGGAGAACTTCCGCCGGGGCGGCTTCCTGGCGGAGGCCGACCGGTACACCCGGGCCGCCGAGTTCCTCGCGACGGCACGGGAGTTGTGGGACAGCTGGGCCGAGGGCGACGTCCTGGCGGACGCCGCGGGCGGACGGTTCGTCCGGGCCGGGGCGGGCGGGTTCGCCCACCGGGGCCGGCACTTCGACATCTCCGGCCGGTTCAACACGCCCCGGCCGCCACAGGGTCACCCGGTGATCATCCAGGCGGGCGAGTCCCCGCAGGGCCGGGACTTCGCCGCCTCCGACGCCGACGTGATCTTCAGCCGGTACAGCAGGCTCGCCGAGGCCCGGCAGTTCTACCGGGACGTCAAGGGCCGGCTCGCCGCGCACGGCCGCTCACCGGAGCAGCTGAAGATCCTGCCCTCCGCCTCGTACGTGCTCGGCGACACCACGGAGGAAGCGCACGAACGCGCCGCCGCGATCCGCCGGGCACAGACCGGCCCGCAGACCGCGATCGCCCACCTGGAGGCGATCTGGGGGCGGGACCTCTCCGACCACGACCCCGACGGCCCGCTGCCGGACGTCGACCCCGACCCGGACAGCCTGCTGCTCAAGGGGCACGCCCTGTTCCGGGTCGACCGGGAGGCGACGGCCCGACAGTGGCGCACGCTCGCGCAGGAGCAGGGGCTGAGCATCCGGGAGCTGGTCACCGAGGTCACCGGACGCCAGACGTTCATCGGGACGGCGCGCGAAGTCGCCGACGCGATCGACGGGTTCGTGCAGAGCGACGGCTCGGACGGCTTCGTCCTCGCCCCGCACCTGACCCCGGGCGGGCTGGACGACTTCGTCGACCAGGTGGTGCCGCTGCTCCAGGAGAAGGGCGTGTACCGCACCGACTACACCGGCAGCACGCTCCGCGACCACCTGGGGCTGACGGCCCCGGAGCAGCGGATCCGGGAGGCGACCGCATGACCGGGCAGAGCCGGAACCAGAGCCAGGGCCACGTGCAGGGCCGCGAGGACCGGGACAACCGGCAGCCCCCGCAGGACCGCTCCCGCCTGCACCTCGCCGTCGCGCTGGACGGCGCCGGCTGGCACCCCGCCGCGTGGCGCGCCGACGGCGCCCGCCCCGCCGAGCTGTTCACCGCCGGCTACTGGGCCGACCTGGTCGCCGAGGCCGAACGCGGCCTGCTCGACCTCGTCACCCTGGAGGACACCCTCGCCGTCCAGTCCTCCCGCTTCACCGGCCCCGACGACCGGACCGACCAGGTCCGCGGCCGCCTCGACGCGGTGCTGATCGCCGGCCGGATCGCGCCCCTCACCTCGCGGATCGGGCTCGTCCCGACCACCAACATCACCCACACCGAGCCGTTCCACCTCTCCACCGCGCTCGCCACCCTGGACTTCACCAGCCTCGGCCGGGCCGGCTGGCGCCCCCAGCTCTCCTCCCGCGCCGACGACGCGGCCCACTTCGGGCGCCGCACGACCGAGCAGCTCACCGAGGACGACCTCCGCGACCCCGCACTGATCGCCGAGCGCCTGCGGCCGCTCTTCGACGAGGCCGCCGACGTGGTCGAGGTGGTCCGGCGGCTCTGGGACAGCTGGGAGGACGACGCCGAGATCCGGGACGCCGGCACCGGCCGTTTCGTCGACCGCACCCGGCTCCACGCGATCGACTTCGACGGCGAGCACTTCAGCGTCCGCGGCCCCTCCATCACCCCGCGCCCGCCGCAGGGCCAACCGCCCGTCGCCGTCCTCGCCCACGCCGCCATCCCGTACGAGCTGGCCGCCAAGGGTGCCGACCTCGTCTTCGTCACCCCGCACTCGCGGTCCGGCACGGCAGCGGTCCTGGGCGAGGTCGAGGCGGCCAAGGCCGCCGTCGGCCGGCCCACCGACCGGCCGCTCAAGGTCTTCGCCGACCTCCTGGTCCTCCTGGACGAGCGGCCCGACGCGGCCGCCCGCCGCCGGGAACGGCTCGACGAGCTGGACGGCGCGCCGCTCGGCTCCGACGCCGAGATCTTCACCGGCACGCCCGCCGAACTCGCCGACCTGCTCCTCGACCGCCACGCGGCCGGCCTCGACGGCTTCCGGCTGCGCCCCGCCGAACTGCCGCACGACCTGACCGCGATCACCCGCGGGCTCGTCCCCGAACTGCAACGGCGCGGAGCCTTCCGGACGGCGTACACGGCGGACACCCTCCGCGGCCACCTCGGTCTCCCCCGGCCGACCGGCCGCTACGCATCGGCCCGGTCGGCCGGCTGAGACCCCGCAGGGGTCGTTGCCGCCGTGCCCGCACGTAGCACACGCGGCGGGCGGCGGTCGGCGGTCGGCGGGCGGCAGACGGGCGTCCGAAGGCCGTGCGGCGTGAGGTCCGTGCGGCGTGAGGACTGCAGGCCTGCGACCCTGCGGCCCGCGGTCAGGCGTTCAGGGGCTTGACCCAGCGGGTCCACTGCGGCTGGGGGCCGTAGCCGGCCGCCTTCCAGGTGCGCTGCCCGAGGCCGTTGTCGTCCAGCACCATGGCGTCGGCGCGGCGTCCGCCGAGGGCGGTGAAGCGGGCCTCGGCGGCGGCCAGCAGGGCGGCGCCGATGCCACGGCGGCGGTGCGCGGGGTCGACGGCGAGGCGGTAGAGGTGGCAGCGCCAGCCGTCCCAACCGGCGATCACCGTGCCGACGACGGTCCCGGTGTCCGCGGCCGGCGTGGCGACGATCAGGCACTCCGGGTCGCGCTCCAGCAGCGCGGCCACACCGTCGGCGTCGTCCGTGATGCTGGTCCCCTTGGCCGCGCGGGCCCAGAGGGCGAGCACCGCGGGTATCTCGTCGGGGGTGGCGGCACGCAGCGCGACGTCACCCGCGCCGGTGGTGGCGGTCACGTCGGAGGCGGCCTCGTCGGTCAGGTCGTCGGCGAGCTCGTCGGCCATGCCGTCACCGGTCATGTCGTCGCCGGCCGTGTCGTCGCCGGTCATGTGGTCGTCGGTCATGTCGGTGTGTCTACCAGGCCGTTCGGCCCGTCCGCTGGTATTTCCGGACTCCGGACGGGCTCAGCCCTGCGGCGGATCGAGCCGCCAGACCGTGGTGGTCTTGAGCGCCGCGTCCTCCAGGTCGGCGACCACCGGGACGTCGTACGCGGCCAGCGCGCTGAACCGCTCGCGCGGCAGGTAGGCCCGGCCCGGGTCGCCGACGATCACCACCGCGCCACGGGCCCGCGCCCGCTCCAGGAAGGGGAGGAAGCGGGCGGCCATCGCGCGCTCGTAGAAGACGTCGCCGGCGAGCACCACCTCGGCCGGTGCGCCGTCCCCGTCCAGCAGGTCCTCCACCGCGGCGTCGACCCGGACGCCGTTCGCCTCGGCGTTGACGTCGATGGCCGCCACCGCGTAGGCGTCGATCTCGGCGGCCCGCACCGACCGCGCTCCGCGCAGCGCCGCCGCGATGCCGACCAGTCCGGACCCGGCCGCCAGGTCGAGCACCGCCCGCCCCGCGACCAGCTCCGGGTGGTCGAGCACGTACCGCGCGACGCCGACCCCGCCGGCCCATGCGAACGCCCAGAACGGCGGTGCCAGGCCGACCTCGCCGCGCACCGCCTCCGTGGTCTCCCACAGTGCGATGGCGTCCTCCGCCATGTGGAGGGTGACCTCGGGTACGAACGGCACCGGGGTCGGCCGGGTCTCACTCCGCACAAAGCTCCGGTCCGACAGCACAGTTGCACCCGGATGAACGTCGCGCGTCTCGTTCAGCATGTCCGCAGCATAGAGGCTCCGCGGGGGCGTCCCGACCAGCCCGCGCCGCGCCGCGGGCAGGGGCGGGAGAGGGGCGAGGGTGTGCCGGTGGTGCCGTGGAAGGGCGGAGCACGCACGGCGGCCCGGTGCGTACCATTTCGATACCGAAGCCTTGGTGAGCTGCGAAGATGCTCGCCCGCCGGGCCCGGGCCCGGGTAGCATCCGGCACGTGCCCTCCGGGCTGGCGCAGGCGGCTCAGCGCTGCCGTGTCCGCGGTCCGGGCGGCGGACTCCCGCGGGACACCCGGCGGTCGGCATTCGGTGGTCGGCATCCGGTCGTCACCGCGCACTCGGCACCGCGCGCCAGGGCTGTCGCGCGAACGGCGAAGGGCAGCGTTTTGGCGGATCGGCTCACCGGAGGAGACTCCTCGCTGCTGCGGCGGATCAACGCGGCGGTCACGCTTCGGGCGCTGCGGGCCGGCCACTCGGTAACCCTCACTCAACTGGTCGGGGACACCGGACTGTCCCGGCCCACGGTGGAAGGCGTGATCGAGGGCCTGGTCGAGACCGGCCTGGTCGCCGAGGTGGACCAGCCGCAGAACGGCGGCCAGCCCGGAGGCGCGGGCCGTCGGGGGCGTCCGGCCCGCTGGTTCCGGTTCCGCGCCGAGGCCGGGCACATCCTGGGTGTCGAGATCGGCGTGCACGACATCCGGGTCATCCTCGCCGACCTCACCGGCGAGGTGGTGGGCAGTCACTTCCGGACCGTCGAGGAGGGCATGGACGCCGAGGAGCGGCTGACGGCCGTACGAACCGTCGTCGCCGAGGTCCTGCGCAAGGCCGGCGTCTCCCGGGACAACCTCTGGGCGGTCGGCGTCGGCACCCCCGGCATCGTCGACCGCGACGGCACCGTGCAGCTCGGCACCGCCATGCCCGGCTGGACCGGCCTCGACCTGGGCGCCCGGCTGCGACGCTCGTTCCGCTGCCCCGTGATGATCGAGAACGACGCCAACCTGGCCGCCATCGCCGAGCACTGGCAGGGCGCGGCCGTCGGCGCGGACGACGTGGTCTTCGTGATGGCGGGCCTCAGCCCCGGCGCCGGCTCACTGATCAACGGCAAGCTGCACCGCGGGTTCGGCGGCGCGGCCGGCGAGATCGGCGCCCTCCACCTGCTCGGCCAGGAGGTCACCCCCGAGCGCCTGCTCTCCACCACCGGCAAGCCGCTCAACCCGCTGGACGAGGCCGCCGTCGCCCGGGTGCTGAAGCTGGCCCGTGAGGGCGACGAGGTGGCGAAGGTGGCGATGGACCGCTTCCTGACCCGCCTGGTGCAGGGCGTCGCCGCCCTGGTCCTGGCGATAGACCCGCAGCTGGTCGTGGTCGGTGGCTGGGCTGCCGGTCTCGACGGCGTCCTGGAGCCGCTGCGCGAGCGCCTCGCCCAGTTCACCCTGCGCGCCCCCGAGGTGGCGCTGGCCGCACTCGGCTCGGAGGTCGTCGCGATGGGCGCGCTGCGGGTGGCGCTGGACCAGGTCGAGGAGCAGCTCTACGCCGTCGACCCGCCCACGGGCGCGGGCGCCCGGGCCTGATCCCCCCGGAGAGGGGTCTCGCGGCGACCGTCCGGCGCCGCGACGTGCACCGGATCACCGTCTTCGTGACCCGTTCGGTGAAGGGCTGCCGGCAGGTCCACCCGGCCGTCGGGGGCTGAGCACACCGCCACCGGCGGCCTCTCCTGCTGCCCTCGCCCGGTGGTCTCCCGCGACGGCCTCTCCCGAAGGCCTCTCCCGCGACGGCCTCTCCCGAAGGCGGCCACCAACGACCGCCGCCACCAACGGCCCAGGCCCGGACGCCTGTGGGCGTGTCCGGGCCTGGGCCTGAGGGTGTTTCGGCAGGTGGTTCAGGAGGCGGTGCGCACCTCGGCGGCGGCACCGGTCGCGGCGCCGACGGGGGCGCCGACAGGGGTGACCTCGACGACGCCGGCCTCGCCGAAGGTGAGCTTGCAGGTGTCGGCGCGGTAGGTGGAGACGGCGAGGGCGACCAGGCGGCCGGCGGCGGCGTACTGGGTGGTCATCACCAGGACGGGCGAGCCGGGCGGGCGCTCCAGGAGGGCGGCCTCCTCGGCCTCGGCGACGCCCAGCTCGACGGCGCGGGACTCACCGTCGACCTCCAGGCGCTCCAGCTGGCGCAGCACCGAGCGGGCACGGTCGCTCTCGGCGCGGAAGCCGGGCAGGTGCGGCAGGGCGGCGGCGGGCACGTGCAGCGACTCGGTGGCCATGTTCTGGCCCTGGACCATCCGCACCCGGCGGACGGTGTGCACGGTGGCGCCCTCGGCGATGCCGAGCGCCTTGGCGAGCCGCGCGGTGGCGGGGGCGGTGGTGCAGTCGACGGTGCGCCAGGCCTGGCTGCGGGCGGTGCCGGGCCAGCCCTCCTCGTGCCGGTTGACCGGGACGCCGACCCGGGGGGCGGCGATCAGGGTGCCGATGCCGCGGCGGCGGACCAGCCGGCCCTCCAGCTCCAACTGGTCGAGCGCCTGGCGCAGGGTGGCCCGGGCGACCCCGAAGCGGGCGGAGAGCTCGCGCTCGTTGGGCAGGACCTGGCCGGTGGAGAACTCCGTGTCGATCGCGCGGAGCAGCACCGTGCGCAGGTGCCAGTACTTCGGTTCCGGTACCGCCGCGAGCTGTCCTGTCGTTCCCACCGTGGCCTCCACCCTGTTTTGTCCGCCGTGCTGAAAGGAGGGCGGACCCGGCCCGCTGTCCGCTGTTGCGGCAGGTGGGAGAGCGGGCTTTATCCGTCCTTCTTTATTAAAGGTCCTTGCAGTAAGTGACCCTAGGGGCTTCGTCGGGAGATGGTCAAGACCAATGACGGCGGTTGGTGCGGTTGTCCCGCGGGTTCACGCCGCGTTCACGACACTCCGATATCCGGACACCCGGCCGTCGGCCCTTGGTACTCCGGCCCTTCCCCCGCGCTCGACGCGCCGCCGCCGCGCCGGCCGGGGGGCTCGATAGGCTTCCCGGGTGATTGTGGTGACGAGTGTCAATGTGAACGGGATCCGGGCGGCCGCCAAGAAGGGCTTCATCGAGTGGCTGGCGGCCACCGAGGCGGACGTGATCTGCCTGCAGGAGGTCCGCTCCGAGCCCGGGCAGCTGCCCGTGGAGCTGCGCGACCTGGACGGCTGGAACGCGGTCTGGGCGCCGTCGGTCGCCAAGGGCCGCGCGGGCGTCGCCCTGTTGTCCCGGCAGGAGCCGGAGCGCACGGTGGTCGGATTCCAGTCCGAGGAATTCGACAATTCGGGCAGGTACGTGGAAATCGACCTTCCCGGGCTGACCGTGGCCAGCCTCTACCTCCCCTCGGGCGAAGTCGGCACCGAACGCCAGGAGGAGAAGGAGCGCTTCATGGCGGAATTCCTCGTCCACCTCGGCAGGCTCCGCACCCGGGCCGCCGCGGAGGGCCGCGAGGTCGTCGTCTGCGGCGACTGGAACATCGCCCACCGCCCGGAGGACCTCAAGAACTGGAAGGCCAACCAGAAGTCGGCCGGTTTCCTCCCCGAGGAACGCGCCTGGCTCACCCGCGTCTACGAGGAGGCCGGCTACGTCGACGTGGTCCGCCGCCTCCACCCCGACCGCACCGGCCCCTACACCTGGTGGTCCTACCGCGGCCGGGCCTTCGACAACGACTCGGGCTGGCGGATTGACCTCCAGGTCGCCACCCCGGGCCTCGCCGCCAGGGCCACCGACGCCCGCGTCGAGCGCGCCGACACCCACGCCGAACGCTGGTCCGACCACGCCCCCGTCACCGTGGCCTACGACCTGGAGAGCTGACCGACCCCGGGCCGCCGGGCTGCCGCCCGATCGGCGGCCCGGCCGTCGACGCACTCCGCACCTGCCCACCGCAGCTCTCCGACAAGGCCGCACCCGGCCACACCCGCCTCGCGGACGTGAAGCGCTGCGTGTGACCTGCGGCGCCCGCGGTGCACGGGGCCACCTGCCAAGCCGCGATCCCCTCCGCCGGGCCGGAGTGGAGGTCGAACCAGCGTTCTCGATCTCATCCGCGCCGCCTCGTCCCACCAGGACGTGCCGGTCCACAGCTTCCAGCGGCTGGTGGGAATCGCCTCCCGGGGGGGGAAGTTGAGGGCGGCCAGCAGGTAGTCGGACAGGGTTTCCTGGTCGGCCGTCGCGATGAGTGCAGCCGGTGACGCCCTCATCCTTACCGCGCCGAGGTTTCCGAACGCCTGAATCCCCTGGTCATCTCTGCGGCAGCCGGGCGGATCCGTCCACGGCAGCCCTCCCGTCGACGAGCCGGCCGACCCGGCTTCCTGCCGGGCGCACGTGCGGCAGGGACCGGTCCCGGACGACGTCCGAGCCCCCCGCACGCGAGCCGATCCGCGTATCGCCCTCGGTAGCCGCGCACCACCGATGCGCGGACCGCATCCTCGGACCTCGCCCGGCAAGCCCTGCCGAGTCCGCGCGCGAGGGCAGGGGCGCCTGCCCGGTCGGGCAGTATCGGCGTGCGCCGCCCGATCCCTGAGAACACCCCGCTGACACCACAGTTGGCCCAGTCGATGTCGTGGCCGTCGACGCCCTCGACCAGGCGGATGTTGCGGACCGTGGTGCCCACCTTGATGCCGGAGGAGCTGCCCTCAACCCTGAGGTCCTTAATGACGGTCACGGTGTCGCTGCCGCGAGCAACCGGTTCAACTGCGTGTCGCGCCTGCCTGAGCCATCTGATCTGGCTCGCCTCCACCGGGGCCGGTGAAGTTCGTATGCCGCGAGGCTGGATCGCCTTCCTGCCACGGGAGATCGAGCGAAGGAACCACCCGGGCCCACAGCCTGCGACCCACGACTCGGCCGCGACCCGCCTCGGCCCGGTAACCACCGGGGGCGGCCTCGCCGTCGAGCCGTTCGAGCGCAGAGCGACGGTGCAGGCGCACACCCCGACCACGACGGAATCCAGCCGACGTCTCGGCATGGCATCGGACCGGACGGTAGTATCGGTTTCCGCGCTGACTAAATATCAAGTGCACGCCATTCATTGGACATTGCTGTCGCGGGCGTCAGTCGACCCCTCGGGCGGGGACGGTTTGGGAAGTCGCGCCGAGCCGCGCCCCCCTGCGCCCACCCTCCGCACCGGAACCGAGCACCGGGACCGGTAAGAACCCAGAAAGCGTCCATTGGTCACCATCGCACATTCCGAGCTCGACGTCTTTCCACTCTGCCTCGGCGGCAGCGTCTTCGGATGGACCGTCGACGAGCGGACATCCTTCCGCGTCCTCGATGCCTATGCCGCCGCGGGCGGGAACTTCATCGACACCGCCGACTCCTATTCCCAGTGGGCCCCCGGAAACACCGGTGGGGAGTCCGAGTCGATCCTCGGCAACTGGCTGGCCGCGCGCGGTCAGCGCGACCGTTTCGTCATAGCCACCAAGGTAGGCCGACTGAACGGGCTGTCCGGGCTCACGGCGAAGGTCGTCCACCAGGCGGTGGAGGAATCCCTGCGCCGCCTGCGGACGGATCATATCGACCTCTACTACACGCACGCGGACGATCCCGAAACTCCCCTCGAAGAGACCCTCGCCGCACTCGACGCGCTGATCTCGGCAGGGAAGGTGCGCCATATCGGCGCCTCGAACATCAGCGGCCCCAGGCTGGCCGAATCCCTTGAGGTCTCGAAGCGTTCGGGGCTCGCCTCGTACGTGGCGGTCCAGCCTCCCTACAACCTCATGGAGCGCGAGCCCTTCGAGAGTGGGATCGCCCCGGCCTGCGAGCGCGAGGGCGTCTCCTGCGTCCCGTACTTCGCCCTGGCGCAGGGCTTCCTGACCGGCAAGTACCGTGAAGGCGCACCCGCCGTTCCCAGCGTCCGCAGCGACGCGGCACGACCGTACGGCGAAACGCCCCGCGGCCGCGCGGTGCTCCGGGCGCTGGACACGATCGCCGCCGAGCACGGCACCGCCCCCGCCGCGGTGGCCCTGGCCTGGCTGAGGGCGCAGCCCCATGTCGTCGCTCCGCTCGCCAGCAGCAGGATGCCCGAGCAGCTCGCCGAACTGATCCCGGGAGCGACCCTGGAGCTCTCCCCGGCCGAGGTTCACTCGCTGGATCTCGCTTCACGGACCACCGCGGCGGACCACCCTGCGCGCGTCGGCTGAAGGAGGAGGAGCCATCGTGACCCTCATCCCCCACACCGCCCTGATCGGATTCGACGCCCTCAAGTCGTTCATCTCAGTAGCGCGCGATGAATACGAGGCCTGTACGCCACAGGAACCACCCTCCTGTTTCGCCCTCCTGCTCGGCACCGTCGTCGACGGTGTCGCGGCCGTCACCACGGTCCAGTTCGCTACCAACGTCCGTGCCACCGACCCGATGGCGCTCGAAGAGTTCTCGAGCTCCATAGAGCCGTGCTTCGGAAGCGCCTACCGAAACCCCCGCCGGGGATTCTGGTGCAGCTCGCAGGATCTGCTTCGTATTCACCGGCAGGCGGACCGTGACGGGGTCGAGATCCTGGGCTCCATCCATCTGCATCCCGACTGGCACCGGATCGGCCCACCCGAAGAGCGAGGGCTGCGAATAAGCGAGGAGCCGACACCGATGGACCGCTACATGTTCGACAACAGTCGCTACCCGGTGAACATGATCTGCTATCTGGAATCCGGCCCACAGGGGGTTTCCGCCGCACTCGCGGCATGGGGCCCTCCCCCTGAGGACGAGGTCGCGGCGCCGTGCCCCCGCCTCCTTCTGAGGTTCAGCGCGTCCTGAGGAACGGCAGGCTCACCCCTCGCCGCCGGCGGGACTCTGCCCCGGTCACGCTCGCGGATGTGACCGGGGCTTGGGCCGCCGGTCCACCCCTGGGTGAGTACCGCCGGGGCGGACGGTGGTGCTGTAGGCGGCGCTGGTGGAGGTGGAGGAACAGCCAGGCCGGCGTGGTCGCGGCGGCCTCGTGCCCGGCGACCGGCAGGGTGACCAGCTCGTCCCGGATGGGCATGTCGTGCCAGAGCATCATGGCCCCGATCCGGAGGCCCGACACCGTACCGCCCGCTGCATGGGGGCCGGCGAGTCAACCCTGTGGGTCGACAACGACTCGGGCTGGAGGATTGACCTCCAGGTCGCCACCCCGGGCCTCGCCACCAAGGCCGTCGAGGCCTACGTTGAACGCGCCGCGTCCCACGCCGAGCGATGGAGCCCATGCACCGGTGACAGCCGCCTTCGATCTCGACCAACTCCATTGATATTTTGCGAAGTTCGGGCAACTGGCTTCGACTGCTGCGGTCGTCGCGCGACCTGCCGGAAGTGATGACCACAGCAGCTATGTCCCCGCGAATGGTGCTACGCGGTGATCGCCATTCTCTGAATGCAAGTCAGTTTCTTTTCCGGGAACGCGTCGGTTTGCAAAAGTCACGATGGGGACTGTCGGTGGGACTCGCTAACGTTCGTCTCCTGATCATCAGTGCGAGGAGAGGGGCGGGGCTGTGCGGCGCTGGGAGTTCGTCGAGGGCGGCTCGGACAAGTTCTGGGAGGCCGCGGTCGACGGTGTCGCGGTGACCGTGCGGTACGGGCGGTCCGGTACGGGCGGGCGGGAACAGGTCAAGACGTTCCCGACCGTGGAGGAGGCGCAGGCGCACTTCGCCAAGGTGGTCGCCGAGAAGGAGCGCAAGGGCTACCGCGAGATCTGTGCGGGGGCGGGTACGGAGCCGGGTGCGGCGGCGGATCCGGTGCCCGTGGCGCAGCCCGGCGTGTCCGCGCCCACGGCCGAGGCCGCCGGTCCCGAGGACGAGGACGTCTTCGTCATGCCGGACGCCTGGCGTCGGGCCCTGATCCCGCGCCGGGGCGGCATTCCCCGGAAGCCGTCCGCGCCGGGGAAGGGCCCGGTGACCTCGTACCGCGACGGGCTGCGGCAGATGGGGGACTGGCCGGAACAGACGCTCACCTCGGAGCGCAGTGACCCGGAGCTGGTCGCGGCCGCCCGTGCCCACCAGTCCGGCAGCCGGGACCCGCTCGGTGCGGCGGTGCTCGCCGCCGTGTTCTCCTATCCCAGCAACAACGGGGTCCGCGTGGCCGTGGACGCCTGGGTGGCGGAGTTCGGCCTGCCGTTCGCGGCCAGGGCCACCGTCGAGTTGTTCACGACGGCTGTCGAGACCGACTGGATCCGCCAGATGTCCGTCCACCCCCGCGTCCTGCGCGGGGCCAACCAGAGGCACGGCAAGTACCGTCCCGCCGCGGACCGGGTCCGGTCGCTGCTGGCGGCCTGCGACGAGGAGACCCACCGCGCGGCGGTCGAGGCCCTGGCGGGCTGCCGGAACAATCTGACCCACCTGGTGGTGGCTGCGTACCTGGTGCCGTCCGAGACCGCCTGGGTCGAGGAGTGCGTCGCGTCGGGCTCCCGACTGGCCGCCGTCGAGTGGTCGATGCTGCTGTGCTCGCTCTCCTCGGCGGAACCGCTGGAGAAGCTCCCCCTGCTGCCGAGCCTGGGCTATGACGGATGGTCCACCGAGATCATCGCGACCGTGGCGGAGGGTCTCGGCGGCGACGTAGCACCAGTGATGCTGCACGACCTGACCACCGGCTACCACCACAAGGACGGCAAGAAGCGGATCCTGGACGCGCTCGCCGAGCTCCCCTCCGACGAGGGCTTCCGGGGGCTACTCGCCCAGCAGGACGGCATCAAGTCCACCCGCGCTGCCCTCCTGGCCGGTCTCCGCCGCTTCCCCCGGCGTGCCCTGCGCCTGCTCGCCGAGGCCGCGGTGACCTCCACGGACCCGGCCGCGCAGCAGCTCGCCCGGCAACTCCTCGCCGGCCACGTCGCCGTCCACCGCGCGACCGCGCTCGAACTGCTGCCGGAGCTGACGCCGGAGCAGGCGGCCCTGGTCGAACCGCTCACCGACCTCGGCGAGCGGGTGCCGGAGGTCGGCTCCGACTCGCTGCCGGAGCTGTTCACCAGTCCGCCGTGGACACGGCCGCGCTCCGCCGGCAAGCCCCGCGTGCTGACCGGCCTCTGCGCGCCGCAGGAACCGCAGATGCGGTGGCTGCCGGGTGAGCGCGAGGCGTGGGCGGCGAACTCCGAGTCCTGGTACACGAGCTGGTCGGACGAGGACTGGCAGCGGGTCGCGGCCACGATCCGGGCCAGGATCGGGCAGCCCCACGACGCGCGGCTGCGCGGCGGACAGCACGCCGAGCTCGCTCTTTTCGCGTACGGCGACGAGGAGTTGGCCCGGCCCCTGCTCGCGCAGTGGCGCACCGGTGAGCGCATCTGGCACTCCGGGGACTCCCTGCGCCGGGTCGCCGCCCGCTTCGGGACGGACGCCGTCGAACCGATCCGGGCCGCAGCGATGGGGAACCCTGCCACGCACGCGCCCCTGCTGCTTCCGTACCTGGACGCCCGGGCGGCCGAGACCATGGTCGACTGGCTGGTGCGCCTCAAGTCGGCCGGGAGCACCGCGCGTTCCTGGTTCGCCCGGCACGGCGTGGACGCGGCCCGGCTGCTGGTGCCCGCCGCGCTCGGGAAGGCCGGGGCGGCCCGGCACGGCGCCGAGCAGGCCCTGCGGGTGATCGCCGAGGCACACGGCGCGGCGGCGGTGCGCGCGGTGGCCGCCGAGTACGGGCCAGAGGCGGAGGAGGCCGTGGGCACGCTGCTGGCGGCCGACCCGCTGGTGACCGCGCTCCCGGCGAAGCTGCCCCCGCGCTGCGACTGGGCGGAGCCGGTGATGCTGCCGCAGCTGCTGCTGCGCGGCGGCGACGGCGCCCTCCCCGCCGAGGCGGTGCGGCACGTGCTCACCATGCTCGCGCTGTCCGAACCCAAGGCGTTCTACCCCGGCCTCGACGAGGTGGCCCTGCTGTGCGAGCCGCGGTCGTTGACGGAGTTCTGCTGGGCGGTGTTCGAGCAGTGGCGGCTGGCCGGCATGCCCGCCCAGGACGGCTGGGCGCTGCACGTGCTCGGCCGGTTCGGTGACGACGAGACGGTCCGCCAACTAACACCGGTGCTCCGCGCCTGGCCGGGCGAGGGGGCCCACCACCGGGCGGTGGACGGCCTGGAGGTGCTGGCCGCCATCGGCACCGACGTGGCCCTGCTGCACCTGCACGGCATCGCACAGCGGGTGAAGTTCAAGGCGCTCAAGACCCGGGCCCAGGAGAAGATCTCCGAGGTGGCGGCCGGTCTCGGCCTGACCGGGGAGCAGCTGTCCGACCGCTTGGTCCCGGACTTCGGGCTGGATGCCGACGGGACCACCGTCATCGACTACGGCACCCGGACATTCACGGTCGGCTTCGACCAGCAGCTCAAGCCGTACGTGCTGGACGCGGCCGGCGCCCGCCGCAAGGACCTGCCCGCCCCGGGGGCGCGGGACGACGCCGAGCTTGCGCCCGCCGAGCGCAAGCGCTTCGCCGCGCTCAAGAAGGACGTCCGCACGGTGGCGGGAGACCAGATCCGCCGCCTGGAGGAGGCGATGATCACCCAACGCTCGTGGACGGCGCAGGAGTTCGACCAGCTCTTCGTCGGGCATCCGCTGCTGTGGCACCTGGTGCGCCGCCTGGTGTGGCTGTCCGAGACGGCCGGCACGGTGACGGCGTTCCGCGTCGCCGAGGACCGCACCCTGGCGGACGTCCGGGACGAGCCGTTCGCGCTGCCGGACACGGCCTCCGTCCGGCTGGCGCACCCGCTCCAGCTCGGCGACAGCCTCGCCGACTGGTCGGAGCTGTTCACCGACTGCGAGATCCTCCAGCCGTTCCGACAGCTCGTCCGCCCGGTGTACGCGCTGACCGACGAGGAGCGGGCCGGCCACCGCCTCACCCGCTTCGAGAACGGTCCGGTGCTGCCCACCACCCGGCTGGTCGGAATGGAACGGCGCGGCTGGCGGCGCGGCGAGCCCCAGGACAACGGCGTCGAGCAGTGGCTGTCCCGCCGGGTCGGACCCGACCTCTACGTGGTGATCGCCCCGGAGGACGGCATCGCCGTCGGCATGTTCGACTCCTACCCCGAGCAGCGGGTGGAAACGGTGTGGCTCGACAGGCGCCCGGGCGACTACTGGACCCACAACCGCACCTTCCCGACCTTCGCCGAGCTCGACCCGGTGATCGCCTCCGAGGTGATCGCCGACCTCACCGAGCTGACCACGCTGTGACACCCCGCCACCCTCTCGACCACCACCCCCGGAAGGCCGCCATGACCACGACCACCGCCGAGGAGGAGGCCCAGCGCCCGCCCCTGCCGAGGTCAGGTACGCCGAGGAGCTGGCCGCGCTGCGCGCCGAGGACCGCGACCACCGCCCGCCGGGCTGGGAGCTGAGCCTGCGCGCGGCCCGCCGGTTCATCGTCGGCGACGAGACGGCCGGCATCGCCCGCAAGTTCGTCGGGGGGCCCGACGGTCCCGCGCATCACGCGCCCGACGCCGAGCTTTCAGCACACTTCGTCTGTCGTACTCGTGCTTCGAGTTCGACGGGCAGGTACCAGTTCGGGGGCGCCGAGGATCTCCGCCGCCCGGAAGGTCAGGACGGCCGCACCCTCGGGGTCCGCCGGCAGCTCGCGCATCAGCAGCACGGCCCGCGGGTCGCGCCGCCGGTCGCAGCCGGCCGCCCGTTCGGCCGCCTCCGCCGAGCGCAGCACCTCCTCGCCGCGGGCGAGTGCCGCGGCCGTGTCATCGCCACCCGGACGGTCCGGCGCGAAGTGCCCCGCCCGCGCACGCGAACGCCCGGCCGGGAGAGCCCGGCCGGGCGCCGGTCGCGGTGCTCCGTGATCAGAACTGGGTGGTGACGGTGACGCCGGTGAAGTCGGTGGCGGCGTACAGGCCGAGGTAGCGGTAGCCCGCCGTGGGGTTGGTGACGGTGATGGACTGGGTGGTGCCGGCGGCCGTGGAGGCGGCGGTGTAGGCCTTCGGCGACGCCCAGGTGTCCGCGTTGTAGTACAGGTACGCGGTGCCGGTGCCGCCGAAGGTGTTGACCTTCAGCGTGGCGGTCCCGGCCGGCAGGTAGACGTACAGGTGGTCGGTGTTGCCGGCGGTCGCCGAGCGGCCGGTCCGGGCGCAGTTGCGGTCCATCGCGTCGGCGCGCTGCTCGGGGCAGGCCGGCAGGCCGAGGGCGGTCGTGGTGACCGCGCCCTGTGTGGTGCCGCTCCGGCCGGTGTCATCGGTGGTGGTCAGCGCGACGGTGTACAGGCCGGGCGCGCCGTAGGTGTGGCTCGGGCTGCGCTCGTCCGAGAAGGTGCCGTCGCCGAAGTCCCAGTGCCAGCCGGTGATCCGGCCCGGGCCGGTCTGCACGGAGCGCTCGTTCAGGCTGACGGTCGCGCCGTTCACCGTGGTGTCGAACAGCGAGGTCGGACCGGTCGCGTAGCAGCCGCCGGCGACGCAGGCGTCGAGCCAGGCGTCGAAGTCGGCGTCGTACGAGGTACCGAGGTTGTTGTAGACCGCGTAGCCACCGGGGTAGTCACCGACGCGGAAGCGCTCCAGCATGGCCTGGACGTCGGCCGGGTGCCTCTCCAGCATGTACCGGACGGACAGGTAGCCCCACGGGTAGATGCGGGTCGAGTCCGAGTTGGCGTAGGTGTTCTGGAAGAGCGTGCTGAGCTTGTAGGTGTGCTTGGCCGCCTGGTTCATCGCGTCGACGTCGGTGGCGCCGCGGTGGCTGTACGAGACGTACTCGGCGAGGCCCTCGACCCACCACTTGTTCGGGACGGACGACTGGGTGT
The DNA here is from genome assembly GCF_042266225.1 of Kitasatospora sp. NPDC056181. Classification (NCBI taxonomy): domain Bacteria; kingdom Bacillati; phylum Actinomycetota; class Actinomycetes; order Kitasatosporales; family Streptomycetaceae; genus Kitasatospora; species Kitasatospora sp. NPDC056181. Next base: position 3,528 of record NZ_JBHJUK010000070.1, on the reverse strand, counting down.
CGAAGTTGCCCTTCAGGTTGTAGATGCCGTCGAGGTAGTGGGTGTACTCGTGGTTGAGGTTCCACACCCGGGCGGGGTCGTTGACGTTCCAGGCCTTCTGGTACATCACGGTCACGGCCCGCTTGTTCGGGTCGGTCGCGTCCATGACGGTCTGGCCACCGTTGTCGGTGCTGTTGCCGTAGATCGCCCACGAGTAGGTGGTGTAGTCGGCCTTGTTGGCGAAGATCCCGAAGGTGACGGTCTTGGCGTACTGGTTCGGGATGGCCCCGCTGTCCTTGGACACGCCGTGGAAGAGCGCGTCCTGCTTGCGCAGGCTCTCGCAGACGGTGGCCAGTTCGGCGGCCGACAGGGACTGGGCCTGGAGGATGCGGTTGTCGCAGACCAGTTGGTTCGGCAGGATCACCGAGGTGAGCTTGTTCCGCAGGTCGCAGATGCCGTAGTACGAGCACTGGCCGTAGTTGAAGTACTCGGCCTGGCGGGCCGTGTACAGGTACAGCGTCCCGAAGGGCGAGAGCAGCGGCGCGGAGTCCAGCACCTTCTTGACCAGCGGCTTGGCCACGGCCTCGGCGGCGGGGCCGGTCCCGGCGAACTTGGCCAGGTCGTTGCCCGCGTTGGTGTCGAGGACGGAGTGGGGCCCGCTGAGCAGGTCCCGGTGGTTGATCGCGAAGTCGGCGAGCGAGTTGATGAGACTCGGGTCGGCCGCGAGCGCTCGGACGAAGTCCTTGTTCCGGTAGCCTTCCCAGAGCGGGTAGAACAGCACGGAGTTGACCGCGCTGCGCATCTGCGGGAACTGGTTGTACGTGTTGTCGTACTCGTCCAGGATCCGCTTGTAGACGCCCAGGTAGTGGGCCTGGACGTTGGCGCTGTCGGTGAGCCACACCACCTCCTTGAGGATGCGGCCGTTGTTCTCGCTGACGTCGCGCCAGCGGGTGCCCGCGAAGAGGGTGTCCAGGGCGGTCGTGACGGCGTCGGTGAGCGCGGGGGTGTACGCGCCCGCCGCAGCGGGGTAGTAGAACTGGATGTAGTAGCCCACCTGCAGGTACTTCACCAGCTGCGCGATGCCGGTCGTGTTGTCGCCGGGGTAGTTCGCCGCCACGTCCTTGAGGACGGCCGCGACGGACAGCATCCGGGCCTGGTTGAAGATGCTCGGGTCGGCGCCGGCGCTCTGGTACAGCGAGTTGATGCACTCCGGGGTCGAGCTCTTGATGAAGGCGACCAGGTCGGCCCCGGTGAGGGCCGCGAAGTCGGCCGGGGTGCAGCTCTGTACGGCGAGGGACTTGAACTGGGCGGGGGCGGCCGCGTCGGCCGGCTCCTCCAGCAGGCGCGTCGCGCCGATCAGCGCGGGGGACAGCGGGGCGGCGGGCTCGCCGGGTTCCTCGGAGCCCGTCGTCGTGGTCGGGGCCGTCGGGGCGGCGGGGCCGACCGGACCGGCCGAGGCGGCCGAGGCGGCCGTCGTGGCCGGAGCCGACCCGGCGGTCAGGACGGGCGGCGCCGCGAAGGCCTGGGCCGGGAGCACGGCGGTGGCCGTGGCGCAACAGGCGACGACGCCTGCCGCGAGCACGGAGAGTCTGGTGCGCAGGAGCACGCCGAATCCTTCGTCGAGTGGGGGCAGCCCGACGTGGGGTCGGGCTGAAGGAAGGAGATTTGGCGTGGATCCTGTCATCGACCGATGATCAGAACAATGTCACAGGTTATATTGCATGGGACTTTCGGCCAACTCGCGGCTCGCACCCTCCGAGCGGCTGACCTGCGACGTTCCCGGCCAGAGCGGATCGGCGCATGGGAGCCGAAGGGACATCTGGCCACGATCCGGACGGCCACACAAGGCCGACGGGTCGCACGGACTGGCCGATCTGCGCCCCCAACGCGGCCGTCGGTTCAAGGCCGCTCCTCGTCGGGGGACGGCGGACCGAGTGGGAAGCGGATGGGACTGAGCAGATAGGGTGCACGACCCGGTGCCGGCCGGTTGGCCAGCCGAGGACCGAGTACCGCGAGCAACTCAGCTGTCATCTCGGCGAGTTCGTCCGGGCTGAGCCAGAGCGTGCCCTGGCGGTACGAGACCGCGTCGGCCACCGGGTCGGCGCCGTCGCGGTCGAGGTAGGCGTTGAACTCGGCGATCAGCACGGCCATGGCGGTGGCGAAGCCGCGGCGGTGGTCCTCCGGCGTCATCGCCGCGGCGGCGTCGACGTCGACGACCGGGCGGTCCTGCCGCAGTCGGTAGTGCCGCTCGACAGCGCCGCGCACCCGCTGCTCTCCGGCCACCTCCAGGAAGCCGGCCTCGGCCAGCAGGGCGACATGCCGGTACATGGTCACCTTCGGCACCTCGGGCATGCGCTCACACAGCTGCGCGGTGGTGAGCACCCGGCCGCCGGAGAGCGCGTGCACCACGCGCAGGCGCACGGGGTGGAGAAGTACGTCGGTAGTGTCCATGGCGTTACGATTCCATGCTCGTTACTATTATCGAAAATGGAAACAGTGACCTTGGAGGGGGCATGCGTCAGGCAGCGGGGCGGGCGGTGCGAGTGAACGGCCGGACCGTCCATGTCGAGGAATCCGGCAGCGGGGCGGACTGGGTGGTCTTCGAGGCGGGCGGGGGGATGGGGCGCACCTGCTGGGATCCGGTGCTGCCGTGGCTCACGGACCGGACAAGGATGGTCGCCTACGACCGCGCCGGCTTCGGGCGCAGCGGCCGGACGGCAACCCAATTGAGCATCGAGGACCTGGCCGCAGACCTGGTCGCGCTGGTCGAGGCGGTTGTCCCCGACCGCTTCGTGCTCGTCGCGCACAGCATGGGAGGGCTGGTCGCACGCCGTGCGGTGGAGGGCCTGGGCCGGCGGCTGCGGGGGATGCTGCTGCTCGATCCGGCAGCGGAAGGCGCGCCGGTCTACGACACCTTCGACCGGACGGCCGCGAGGGTCGACCGTTCACTGGCCGTGACCCAGGTGCTGTTCCGCTCCCGCCGGCTGGCCCGCCTGGCCAGCGGGAACATCCGCCGGCTGTTCCCGACGGACACCTACGAGACCATGCTCGCCGAGGACTTCGTCCCGTCCGGGACCGCACAGACGAGGAAGGAGATCAAGGCCGTGGCTGCGGCCATCCCCCGCTTCCGCGCCGACCCGCCGGCCCCGCCGACCTGCCGGACCATCCTGCTCTCGGCCTCGCGTCCCCAGGCGGGCCGGTCACGGCACCACGCCGACCTGGCCGCGCACCAGCGGCGCTGGACCGAGTCCCTCCCGGACGGCCGGTTCGAAACAGTCGACTCCGGCCACTTCATCCAGGCCGACCAGCCGAAGATCGTCGCCGACAGGGTCAAGCACCTCCTCGACCACGCCGGCCGGGCAGGTGCCCCGTCGACGTGACCGGATCCGCGCCGCCGGCCCAGGCCTGCGAGCCTGCTGGGTGGTGGGGCCGCCCCGGGGCGGCCCCCCCCCCCGGCTCGGCCAAAGAAGCGTTGTAAGAGGTCAAAGCTCGCGCGGTGGCTTATAAAAAAAAGAAGCGGGCCCCCACCAACCAAGTTTATATAAAGGT